>CABMPS010000176.1 GCA_902388545.1 uncultured Collinsella sp. | reverse complement strand
GGTCATGCCGGGCCGCGACCAGGCCGCCGCCGCGGCCTTTACCGAGTCGATATCGCACGGAGGTGAGACGGATGAATAACTTCAACTTCAACAGGGACTTCTACGAGGGCTGCCGCGCCCTGGGCGACAGGGAGGGCATGGCGCTCGCGTGGGCGATGCTGCGCTACGGCTACGAGGGCATCGAGCCAAAGCTTAAGCCCACCACCATGGCGGCGTTCACCTTCGCGAGGGGCCGCATCGACGCCATGGTCAACGGCAGCCTCGGGGGGCAGGCGAGGGCCGCCAAGGCAGGCGGCATCGCAACCACCCAAGGGGGTAGCCAAGGGGGTAGCCGACCCAGCGGGCGAGGGGGTAGCCAACAGAAAGAGAAGGAGAAGGAGATAGCCCTAGCGGGCTATAGCGCGGCCCGCCAAGCACCCGATGACTTCGAGCCCCCGTCGGCCGAGGACGTGGAGGCGTACTTCGCCGCCAACTGCCTCCGGGGCGACGCCCGCCAGTTCTTCGACCACTACGCCGCGCAGGGGTGGACGCTGCCGAGCGGCCTGCCCGTGTCCGACGTGTGGGCGCTCGCCCGCAACTGGAGCCGCAAGCAGGTCGGCTTCGATGCCGACCGCAAGGCACGGGGCGGGCAGACCTCGCAGGAGGTCGAGCGCACCGCCGTGTGGCAGCCCGTGAAGACCGATGACGAGCTCATAGCCGAGCTCGATCGCCAGATAGCGGAGGCGTCATGATCACCCTCATGGAGATGCTCAGGAACGAGAAGGCCGACCCCTCACACGGCCGCCCGCTCAGCCTGACGAAGGTCTACATGACCAACGTCATGTCGCGGAGGGAGGCCGTGCTGCTGGCCAAGATCCAGAAGCGCGACGCGGCGATTGCGCGCCGGCAGCGCGAGAAGGACCTGTACGAGGAGATCGCCAAGCTCGCGAAGGGCGAGGACCCGAAGGACGGGAATGGCGAGGACCCGAAGGACGGGTGTGCCAAAGGTGTGCCAACGGCGGCGGGGCAGCTGGGCCAGCAGACGCTGGGGTTCCCGCCGCTTGAGGGCGGAAACGGCGCCGGCGGGGAAGCCCCCGGCGCAAAGAACACCTAATTCTTTTGAGATAGGAGAGTGAGAGAGGTTTTGACCGAGATCTCAGCGGTGATGAGGGCTTACCGCGATGCCCTCGACAGGCACCGGATTCCCTGGGCCGATGACACGTACGACACGGGGCCGGTGGGCTGCCAACGGATGCGAATCGAGCGCACCAAGACCATCCTGGACGAGCACGAGGTGAGCGTGATCTGGGGCTACCAGTGCCTGCCCGCGCTCGAGCCCGACGATTCCGCCGACGACGGCGAGGAGACCGAGATGAAGGTCCGGACCGTGGGCATAACCGTCGGTTATCCCGACTACCTGGAGGTCATGTACGACCCGATCAGCGCGGATCCGTTCGTGGCCGCGCCCGGCGATATCCTCGAGGAGGTCTTCGGCGTGAGGGGTGAGTCGCGATGAGCTACGTGTGCGGACCCGCCGACTGGATCGACCTCGCCGTCGGCAGGCTCGAGGACGCCAAGAGGTCGCTCAGGGAGTGCGACAAGCTGCGACAGAGGTGCGACATCTGCGAGGAGCTGCGCCAGGCGAGGCGATGCCTCAACAAGGCGCTGATCATGGTCGCGCAGGAGAGGGAAATCGAGAAGGAATGGAGTACGAAATGAGACAGATGAGCGATGAGGGCCGCCGAGAAATTGCCAAGGAGCTACGCGAGCAGTTTAACTGCTGCCAGTATGCAGAGGAGTTCACCGAAGGCCTTTACGACGTCCTCGACCTCGGTCATTGCGAGCCGATTCATGGCGGCTATCCGGATCTTGCGGAGCGCCTTGCGGACTACGTTGAGCCGGCACCCGTCACGGGCTCCACGTCGGACGGGTACCACACGTTCGACGAGCTCTACCACCACCGGGCGGTGCTGTTCTCGGTGATCGTGGCCATGTTCCGCGGGCGCTCGTGGAAGTCGCTCCACCACCATGACGGGACGATGTACGACGGCATGTTCATCGTGGGCATCGACACGCCCGCCGGCCCCGCCACCTACCACTACGACGTCGAGCCTTACTGGGACATGTTCCCGTGCAGGGTGCTCGACCGAGCGCCCGAGTGGGACGGCCACACGCCCGACGACGCCATCGAGCGCATCGGCACCCTGCGGGACCTCCTGCAGGCGGAGGTCCACAAGAAAGGAGTGGACGAGTGATGGGGGAACGTCTCGTGGCCGACAGCGTGATGACACCGGACGGGGATGTGGTGCTGCCGGGCCCTGTCGACAAGGACGGGCATCGCGTGCCGTTTGATACCACAGATCTGTACGGTCCTCGCGGGGAGCATTACAAGGTCAGGTTCTTCGCGCGCCTCCCACACATGGACAGTTGGCTTATTAGCTACGCGTTCAACAATGACCTGATTGCCGTCTCATCGCTGTATCTCAAAGCGCCCGACAGCTGGAAGAAGCTGCTGGAGGACCTGGATGAAGGGGCGAACCATTCCGAGTACTCGCCCTGCTTCTACTTCCGGAAGGACATGTGCGATTGCTCCTCATGCGAGGCGGACCGTTACTCCAACTGCGATCAACCCGCTTTCAAGGACATTGCATCCCGCATCCGCAAGCTGAGGGGTGAGGGCGATGCTGACTAGGGACCTGACGCCGTGCTTCGTGCAGGACTTCGGCTTGGGCTCGAGGACGGGCTACGAGAAGGCCCTTCCGATCGGGCTGTTCGACAGGACGTTCACGTGCCTCGACCGCCGCATCTCCGCGACCGACGAGGCCGCGGGGCCGACCCGCAGGCCGGTGGCGGTCGTCATGCGCAGAGACGGGCGGCTGCAGGAGGTCGACCCGTGGAAGGTCGTAATCGACGACTCGGAAGAGGTCTTCGAGATGTACTCGTGGATGTGGGACGAGGAGAGCGTCGTGTGCGAGCAGCTCGGGCTGGCGGAGATCAAGGCCGAGAATGGTGGTGACGAGTGATGGGGGAACATTTCATAGTCGATAACTCCATGACGCCAGACTGGGAATTGGTGCCGTTGGGCCCCGTCGATAAGGAGGGGAACCGCGTCCCGCTTGATACCGAAGTTCTATACGACGAGGACGGGTGCGTCATAAGAGTGGAGTCGTACAGGTTCTCGACCTGGTCTAAGCGGTGGACTGCGGACGTTTATATCGCCGACCAGGGCATGGAAGTGTACGTCGACAGCTACTACCTCCATCGTCCCGACAGCTACGAGAGGGTGCTGGAGGACCTCTATGAGGCCGTTCAACAAGGCGTGCGCAGCGGGCGTCCTTACTGTGTTTACAACGTTGCCAGGGGCCTGTGTCGTGGACATGAGGACAAGGACGGGAAGTGCAAGCTCGTTGGATTTGCCGACGCCTGCACCCTCACGATGACTGGCGACATCTGGAGCCGTGTTGAACGTCTATGCAAGGGTGATGGTGAGAAGGATGGGAGCGAGAAGTGAGTGAAGTGCCAAAGATGTACACCTGCTCTTGGTGCGGGAAGCCGACTCCGAACTATAGGGAGTACTCGCATCCGATGGCTGGCATTCTCGGAGAGTCGGGGTACTCGATATGTGACGAGTGCCTAAGGAAGGCCCGTATCGAGAGGGAATGGGAGAACGAGCAGTGCGCTGAGGAACGCCTGATCTGCCCCTACTGCGAGAGTTCCATCGATGACCCGTGGTATTACGACGAGGACGATGAAGAGGTTGAGTGCCCTGAGTGCAAGCGCACGTTCGAGCTAGAGATTGCCACCGTGCGCACGTATAGGACGAAACGCCGTATCGAGGACATGCCCGACGGCTGGAATGGGGGCGAGCTTTAATGAGCCGAGATTTCATTGAGCTATACGACGACGATGGCTACAGGTACGTCGTCAACATGGACAAGATCTCATTCGTCAACGTCGCAGGCAGAAAGGTCTGGGCTGGTGAGGCGGCCACGCTCGAAATATGCGATGAGAGCATGGAGCGTCTTTTAAGCAGGCTGGTAGGTGAGGGCGAATGAGCCGCAGGGATGTGACCGAAGAGCTGTCCGAGAAGGTGGAGAAGAAGCTCCGCAGGCAGTTCGCCCTCGTCGCGCGGGAGGTATGGGTGGACCCCGACCACAGGGTCGACTTCATGGCATTTTCTCCGGGCGTCGGAGGACGAAACATGAAGCTCGAGCACGGGCGGTTCGTGTTCGTTGAGGTCAAGTCTTGCATGGCGGACTTCAAGAGCGGCCACGGCCTCACGTTCCGAGGCGACGATAACTGGCTCGTGTGCCCTCGCGACCTTGCTGACGAGCTGCGCGACAAGATGCTCCTGCCGTTGGGCGTGCAAGTCTACTGCCCCGACAGCGGAGGCTCCCTTCGGCTGAGATACGACCTTAGTATGCGAGGTACAGGAAGTTTGAGAGAAGATTCGACGCTCTGCCTGCTCTGGGCGATGCTGATGGACTCGTACTCGAGATGGCGCACGACGGGAGATGTTTTCAGAGAGACGGGAGAGAACTGTGACCTTTAACGATGCCGAGTTCAAGGCGTGCCCCAAGTGCGGGGCGGAGCCCAAGGTGGAGGATGTGCGAGAGCGTTCCCTGACCAAGCCCAACGTGCTGAGCGTCAGGTGCCCCGCCTGCGGGATGTCGAACAGCGTCGCGTGGGGGAGCAT
>CABMPS010000175.1 GCA_902388545.1 uncultured Collinsella sp. | reverse complement strand
TTCCGATGGGATGGAACGTGGGCTCCACGTCGGGTAAGTCATATTGCAGGACGGGCTCGAGCATCTGGACGGCGTCATTCATGTAGGACGTCATCTGGGTGAGCTCGTCATCGGTCAGTGCGATCTTTGCGTACTCGGCGATGCCGCGCACGTCTTTCTCGCTGAGTGCCATAGGCGCTCCCTTCCGCATAACAGATAAACCGCTCTAGTATACAAGGCAACGCCGCTTGGAGCAGGTGCTTTACCCAAATGCAGCGAAAACGTAACGAGGACGGCGGTTGGCAGGCTGCGGGCCGGCGGTTCTTCAGCGAAACCGCACCGTCCATAGCGAAAACCGTCTCGCCCACAACGAAAACCATCACAACATTCGACGCCTTTCGTCAAAATCGAAATTTTCATCGAATGTTGTGATGGTTTGGACGTCCCAACCACCACAAAGGTGCCTGCCCCCATTGTGGTGGTTCTGGAGAATGTCTTATGCCGAGGCCTTGGCCTTGCGGCGTTTGCGGACCGCGTGGATCACGATGTCCAGCAGCAACAGCACAATGGCTACGACCACGATGAGCACGGCAAACTCACGCTTGCCCCAGTGGCGGCCGGCCAGCGACTTTTGCTTGTCGACGTCCTTCTTGCTGTACTTGGTGCGCACGCAATGCACCAGCAGGCGATGGTCGTTTACACCGTAGGGCGTGCAGGTGACGAGCGTCACTTTGTCGGCGCCGGGCTCGATAGTCAGCGACTCCATCTCCTCGGGCAGCACGACCTCGGAGTCCACCATCTTGTAGGCGAGCGTCTTGTTCATGGTGTGCAGCAGCACCAGGTCGCCGGGCTCCAGCGAATGGATGTCGTCGAACATGCTCAGGTTGCGCATGCCCGAGTGCGCGGTAAGCACGCAATGCGTCGAGGTGCCGCCCACCGGCAGGCTCGTGCCCTCCAGGTGGCCGACGCCCGCCATAAGGACTTCCTCGCTCGTGCCGTGGTAGATGGGCATGCTCACGTCGATGGAGGGGATCTCGACCCAGCTCATCATAGGGTCGCGGTCAAAGATGAGCTGCTGAGCGTAGGGCTCAATCTGGTCGGCAGGGAGCTCGGTGGCCTCGCCCGCCAGTTGCTCGTTATAGGAGCGCGCCTGCAGCAAGATGCGCTCGCGCTCCTCGGCAGACAGCGCGTCCACGGTGCTGGACACGGTGCTGATCTGGTTGAACGCGCCCGAGGCCTCGAGCCGGTCCAAGATCCACGGCCAGGTCATAAGGCCCACGCCAATAAGGATGATGACGATGGTGATGAGCCGGTCGGCCCAGCGCGGCAGCCGCTTGCGACGGCGCTTAGGTTTTGGTTGAGGTTTGGGCTGAGGGTTTGAGCCGCCGTTGGCCGCGGCGTTATTGCTCTTCATATGTTTGGCGCCCTGCACCATCGCCAGTCACTCCTCTACAGCTCAAGTTGTCTAAACAAATAATAGCCGATTCGCGAGCTCGTACGCCGGACAACGCAGCCTGACAGCATTGCACAGCGCGAGTATGGGCCCGCATTTGAGTTTTCAAAATGTCCCGAATCGGCTGGGCGATTCGGGATACAATGTCAATAGAAAACGACGCACCCCGCGTAAGTGTACGAGAGCGCGGGCGGCCTAGTTTTCAGTTTTTGTTAAATGCCCGGGATCCGACCCCCGGGCATTCTTATTTGCGCTTTCGGCGCAAATGCCGTCCACCGTCCGCACCGCGCGTGCGCCTACGGACCTTAAACCGAACTTCATACGAGTCAAGAAACGCGATGACGAACGAGCCCACCGCAGCGAGGGCGGCGAGCACGTTAAGGAATTTCAGCAATTGGGGACCTCCGATCGAGTCGTCGGCCGCCCGCGCACGGGATGCGTCGCAAGGCCATTTTACTGCGAGTGTATGCACCCACAGCTGGTAAACGCAATAATTGCAAACATCTGTTCGATATTCATATGCTTGATCCATCGGGCAATGGAGCCTGGCTGTGTTACCCAAAAAGAACGGGGCAAACTCCAGTGCGGAGTCTGCCCCGAAAAGAGAATGGCAAAGCAAGAACGTCGATGGACGAGAAAAGTGTCCGCAAGTCTCATGGCCATCACATCCCACCTGCCAAAGGGATGGATGAGTGAGCGTTACTCCTGCTCGGACTCCTCAGCCTGCTTACGGCTGCGGATGAGGTGCGCCACGCCGATGCACAGCACCGCGCCACCAGCGATCCAAGTGAAGGTCACACCGTTAAGACCGGTCAGCGGGAGGTTGGAGCCCTTCTTATCGGTGACGGTGAGATGCACCATGCCGTTAGTGGCGCTGTCGGCCTTAACGAGCCCCTTATTATCTCCGTCAGTTACCTCAACCTCAGGGTTGACCACTTCAGTGCTGCTCTCAGAAAGATTGCCACGCGTAATGGTGAACGTGATGCCCTTGCTGCCGTGAGAATTGTCGTAACCGGGCGCAGGAGTTTTCTCCTTCAGAATATACGTGCCTTCACCAAGGCCAAGGACCTCTATCATTCCGGTCGAATTCGTCTTGAGAATTGCGCCGTCCTCAGTTTCGCTGCTCGCAGTTGTGCCGTCCTTCTTGATGAACTTTCCAGTACCGACCTCTTGCAGAGTAAATTCAACGTTTGCGAGAGGCGGGTTCGTCTCATCGGAACCAACCTTTTTAACATCGATACCGTAGGTGTAGTCGTAGGCGGGATGCACGACTGTAGTGCCTTTGTCTTTTTCAGAGTGAGGGTTATTGGAATAGGTCAGAGTAACGGTGTTCATCTGGCCTATACCGAGCATATTGGCGTTAACCTTCGTGGGGTCAAGCTTTGCCTTATAGTTCACATAGACCTTTGAGCTGCCGTCAACGTTAATGATTTCGCCCTTGGTGCCATCGTCTTTTTTCGCACAGGCATTTTTCAGATTTGAGAACGAAACCACGAGTTTGCCATTTGCATACTCTTTGCTGTAGCTACCCGGATGAACAACCTTATCGCCAATCTTGACCTCGACAACGGGATCATTGCCGTTAAGCTCGGGCACCATCGTAGAAGGCAGTTCATCGGTGAAGGTATAGCTGTACTCTTTATAAGTATTGATATTGCTGGCCACGGTACCCGCAAGCTGATACTCAACCAGCTGATCGGATGCAGAGTCCGCAACCCTATTGGGCGCCGTAAAGACATCTTGAGAAGAACCCTCGGGAACAGCTTTGTTCGAATCAACAAAGCTGCCATTCTTGTCGTCCTTAACGGCCTTGGTCACGTTGGGGACATCCTTTTTGGAATCAACATTCACGTCTTCGCCACCAACGACGGCAAAGATTGGCGAGGTATAGGCATCGGTATTGCCGTTGGCCGAATCGCTAGATGTGGTCGAACCAACACTTGCAGTCACAAAGAGCCAATAGCCAGGGTTTAAAGCCTTAAAGTCTCCCTTGCTGGAATCGCTTGGGTTTGTCCAAGTCAGAGTCGAGCCCTCAAGTGCGGCAGCAATCTTATCCAACGTGGAGCCAGCGTCAACCTTGGCAGTCTGATCAACTTTTTTACCGGCATTATCTTTAATGTACTTGGCCCAAGCCTGAGCGCCTGCATTCGCAGCAGGAGCTTCCGCGACGCCAGCAAATGCATCAGTCACAACACTCGTAACTTCAGGCGACGCCCAATCAATATCGGAAAGGGTCTTATCGCCAGACCAGGCACTTCCATCATAATTCTGCGTAACCTTTGCCTTGAAAATCTGGATACCCTTAAAGGTTGTGTCCTTATAGGTCTTCTCGTCAATCTTTACATTGCCGTCCATGGCCACCGTCGGCGTACCCGCCGCAAACGCCATGGTCACCGGGGCCATGACGCCACCAAAGCTCAACGCTGCTGTGAGGCCGGCGGTTACTGCCAGGCGTGCGATGTTCTTGCTCATGCTCATCTTCTTTTCCTCTGCTTTCTGCTTGAAGTTCATTTGATCTAAATCTGTCTGTCTGTGTCTTAGCATCTGCTTCGCTACGTCTCGCCCCGCTCTCTGTGGGGCTGCCAGCTACTCTTTATGGCTGCCACCTCCCCGCTTGACCAGGAGCGCGACCACGATGAGCGCGGCTCCGGCGACCGCTGCGGCGGCCGCGGCGTACATTGCCATATCGCCAGTCGAGGGCATAAAGCCTCCGGTGGTAATGCTAGGGGGTGTGCCGGTGGGCGTGTTGATGAGCGACGCCTCCAGGCTGCCCGTCGACCCGTCCGCGCTGTCGGCGCGCAGGGGCGACTCGGCCGTGATGGTGAGCTTGGGCTTGGCGGCGGCCACCTGGTCGACGTCCAGGCCCTCGGCCTTGACTGTCACAGAGCGTGTGCCCTCAAAGGCGGTGTAGCCCTTGGGCGCCTTGAGCTCGCGGACTTCCAGCTTGCCCGAGTCCACGCCCGAGGCGGTCACGCGGCCGTCCTCGCCCGTGGTGACGGTGGCCTTGCCCTCTGTATCCCACGTGCCGTCGGCCGCCAGTGTGCGACCGCGGTCGTCGGCGATGCTCAGGACCGCCCCGGCAAGCGGCTTGTCGCCGTCGCTGCCGCGCTTGGTGAGCGCGAGATCCCAGGTGTAGGCGCACGCGTCATCGCTCGGCGTGCGGGTGAAGCCGGCGTCGCCGGACTGGTCGGCAAAGGGAGAGCGCGGGTAGCGCAGGTAGACCTCGTTGGGGTTGCCCTTCGCGATGCCGTGGTTGCATGCGCT
>CABMPS010000174.1 GCA_902388545.1 uncultured Collinsella sp. | reverse complement strand
AGAAGACGAGCGTGGGGTCGTTAGGCCCCTCATAGTGCTCGCCCAGGCGCTCTAGATGCTTCCACCCAGCTTCGCGCATTTCGCCTAAAGCCCGGTCATCCAAGCCGGCACGCCCGCGCAAGATGAGCCAGCCATGGCCCGGCCACCAACTCGTGGCCTCAAAGCGCTGGTTTTGCAGCAGCTCTTGCCACACATCTTTGGTGCGCGCTGTTACAAACCACAGCTTGCCGTCCTGGATCTGCGCAAACGAAAACGGACGCACATGAGGCTGTCCGTCAACGCTCGTCGCCAAATACCATGCCGGCACCGACGTCAGATACTCCAACACCGTATTCAATCCGTCCATGTGTCCTCCTGGCGCTAGCTAATTCGGAACGGGTAGTTAATTTGAGACGCGCTAGAGCTCCAGGCGCTCCTCGCTGCCGTCGATATCACAGAAGCGCGCGGCAATGTTGCGGACCGAAAAGAAAGCAAGGCGGCCGTCGTTGGCACTCTCGTGTTCCTCGCCGATGCCCACCATGTGCTTAAAACCCGCTTGACGCACCTTGTCGCACGCAACTGCGTCGTCCTCAAGTGCGGCTTCGCCGGTCAATACGATCCAGCATTCCCCCGGCTTCCAGCCCGAGAGCTCAAACTTGGGATTCGCACTCAGCTCCGCCCACACATCCTTGTCGCGCGACGTGCAAAACCACAGCTTACCTTCATCGACCATGGCAAACGAAAACGGCCTCACGCGAGGCTGATGCCCGTCGGCCACATCGGTCGTGGCCAGATACCACGCCGGAATGCGCCTGAGATACGAGCAGGCGCGCTCAAGCTGAGCTGTGCGGTCGTTGTCGGTCATAGGGACCCCTTTCTTGCGCTCGAATCGCGCCTAAACAAGTTGAAGGTTGACGACGATGACACACGCAAACAGCAGCATCGTCACCACCGCAGCCAGCGCATCCCCGCGGCGAAATGCAAGCGCATGCAGACGCGTGCGGCCCTGCTCGCCGTGATAGCAGCGTGCATCCATGGCGGCAGACAGCGTCTCGGCATGACGGAACACGCCCGTGAACAGTGGAATCGCCACACTGCCGAGCATACGCACGCCGCCGAGCGGGCCACCCGTTACGCGTGCACCGCGGCTTGCCTGCGCGTCCGCCGTCTGCTTCATCTCGGTGGCGAACTGCGGCATAAAGCGCAACGCGATGCCCATGATCATGCCGAGCTCATGCGCCGGAAGCCCCACGCGCGCAAACGGTGCGAGCAGACGCTCAAAGCCCGCGGTGAGGTCGAGCGTCGGTGTGGTGAGCGTAATGGCGCTCATGCCGGCCATCATCAGGGTCAGGCGACACGCCATAAAGGCGGCAGAACGCAGTGAGCCCTCGCTTATCTGCAGAAAGCCGAGCTGCCACAGGATGCGCCCACTCTGATCGGTAAACAAGTTGAGCACCGCGACCACGACGACGATTGCCAGCAGCGGCGCCATCGACGACAGAACGCGACGAGCCGGCACCCGGGACACGACATAGATCAGCACAACGAAAATTGCGACAGGGGCCAATCCGCGGAAGCCGCCGACGGTCAGCGTCGTGATCAAAAACACAAAGCCCAGGAGCAGCTTGGTGCGCGGATCCAGGCGATGGATCGCGCTATCGCTCGGATAGTAGCTGCCAAACGAAAACGCCTCCATCAGCAACCCTCCTCTCGCGCGACCGTTTCGGATTTGGCCTTGTCCGAGACGTTAGAAGAACCGCCTGAGCGACCGATCGGCAAATCTGCCAACTCGTCGGCCAACGACTCAACCGTATAGAGCCCGCCGCGATGCAGCGGCACGCCCGCTTCCGCGAGCGCCAACGCCATGCGCTGGGCAGCGGGAACACCCAAGCCGATTGATTTAAGCTCATCCGCATGCGCAAAAACCTGAGCGGGCGTGCCCTCAGCAAACACCGCGCCCTCGTTCATCACGACAATACGATCGCAGCAATTGGCAAGGTCATCCATACTGTGTGAGACCATGACGACGGTCAGGCCCCCATGGTGAAGTCGATCGATGAGCTCCAGGAAATCACTGCGCGCCGCCGGATCGAGCCCCGCCATGGGCTCATCGAGTACCAGGACCTCGGGCTCCATGGCAAGCACGCCAGCAAACGCCACGCGCCGCTGTTGGCCACCCGAAAGCTCAAAGGGACTCTTGTCGCCCACCGTGGCCAAGTCGAGGCCCACGCGCGCGAGCGATGACTCAACGCGGCGCGCGACCTCGGCCTGCGACAAGCCAAGGTTGTGCGGGCCAAACGCCACGTCCTGCGTCACGGTTTCGGCAAACAGCTGACGCTCGGGATATTGAAACACCACGCCGACCTTGGCCTTAACCGCGGCGGCATCTTTCTTGTTTGCCAGGTCGAGCCCCAACGCGTAAACGGAACCCTCCTGGGGGCGAATCAAACCGTTGAGATGCTGGACCAGCGTCGACTTACCCGAACCGGTATGGCCTGCTAAGCCCAGGAACTCGCCGCGACGCACCGTCAGCGATACATCGCGCAGCGCCCACGGGCTGCTGGGGTCGTTTCCCCAGAGAGCCTGTTTATTCGATTTGCCCGCAGTGGCCGAGCGCTTGCGCCATCGACGGCGCTCGCGGGCACTCAGCGAGTAACTATGCGAGAGGTGCGAAATCTCGATGACGGGCTCCGACACGGCTGTCCCGTCGGTTGCAGAGGAGACGTTGTCGAGCACACGAGAATCGGATGCAGAAGGCCGCCCTGCGGTGTCTTCCCCACTCCGGTCGGCATATACCTGCGCAACCTCGGCAACCATATCCGCCTCGCGCACCTGCGCGCAAACGGGTACGCCCTTCGCACGAAGTGCCATGCCCAAACGGCACGACTCCGGCATGTCCAGGTTGAGCTGCGCAAGTTCGTCCGCCCGCGTCAAGATTTCCTCGGGCGTACCGAGCATGGCAACGCGCCCCGCCTGAAACACCGCGACTCGATCGGCCTCGGCGGCCTCTTCCATAAAGTGCGTAATCATCACGATGGTCATGCCGCGAGCGTGCAACGCGCGGCAAGCCTTCATGAGGCCCTTGCGTCCACGCGGATCGAGCATCGAGGAAGCCTCGTCCAATATGAGCACGCGCGGTTCCATGGCAAGCACGCCGGCAAGCGCCACGCGCTGCTTTTGGCCACCCGAGAGCGCATGGGTCTCGTGGCGCTCAAAGCCCACCAGGCCCACGGCCTTCAGCACATCTCGCACACGCTGCGCGATCTGGGCCGATGGCACGCCAAGGTTTTCGGGACCGAACGCAACATCGTCCTCGACAAGCGTCGCCACCAGCTGATCATCCGGGTTCTGGAACACCATGCCCGCAGTCGAACGAATGTCGTAGACCAGCTCGGGATCGGACGCATCCATACCGTTGATACGTACCGTGCCCGCATCGGGCTGCAGCAGCGCATTCAGATGCTTGGCAAACGTCGACTTGCCCGACCCATTGCCACCGAGGATGCAGAAAAACTCCCCGTCCTCGATGTTCAGATCGACGCCGTCGAGTGCCGGTACGGCACCGTCATAGCTAAAGGAAACGCCCCGACACTCAATCATGCGCGGCCTTTGACCTGATCCTTTTTAGGCGTGATGAGGTTGGAGACCGCCTTGTACACCGCAAGCGTCAACACCGAGTTAAGGACGGTCTTGATAAGGTTGAACGGCAGCACGGCAGGAATCATGAGCGGGGCGATCACATCGACCGAGCCATACCAGAACCAAACACCAATGGTAAGGTTTGCGACCATAGACAACGCCGTAGCGGCAATGACGCCGAGCGCTAGGCCAATCACGGCACCCTTATAGGTATGCATCTTCTGGTAGACGATAGCCGCGGGCAGAATATAACCCAGCGTAGCCACCAGGTTCATAAGCGCACCGACCCAGTCACCCGTGGTGAGCGCATGGATAACGATCGCCATGGCGGCAACAGCAGTGCCGGCGCCGGGGCCATACGCAAAACCGCACACCATCGCCGGTACCAGCGACGGGTCATACGTCAAAAACGGCGCCGAAGGAAGGATGGGCAGCTGCACATACATAAACAGGGCGCCCAAGGCGCACATCAGCGCCATGGTAACGAGCTGTTTGGTGCTCCACCTATTCGTGTTCTCAAAATGGATATGCTGCGACTGTTCAGACATAAGATCACCTGCCTCTTTCATCCGGACTCTAACCGTTGGTACTGGGATCTCACCAGTTCAGCCGGCATGCGAACCAACGCACACACGGGTCGCGGACTCATCGGCTCGGTCGCAGACGCCTCGCCTACGCCACGGCACCCCTTTGGCACCGCCCGATTTACCGCCAGTGGGGAATTTCACCCCGCCCTGAAACAGCAATTGCAAGTGTAGCACGAGCAATCGTTCGTGCAAGTATGCCAAGGGTAATTTGTGGCGGGGATCAGTTGCCGCAGCAGCCGCGTTCCCCACCCATCCCAAAGTAGCGCGCCTTTCGCGGCAAAGCCGCGAAACAGCGACCGGGACACGTATTCCCAACAACCAAGTCCTCCGCCCACGCCGACCTCAAGGCCGTAAACGCAGGGAATCCGGGGGCGTGACGGGGTTTCTCTCCGGAACATTCCGCACTGATATTGTCTGTATTGAAGACGTCGATGATGCGCCCGTATACCATTGACGTCGACACCATCAGATGCGGACCGCGCGGTGACCCCACAT
>CABMPS010000173.1 GCA_902388545.1 uncultured Collinsella sp. | reverse complement strand
TGGGCTTCACCGGAGCTTCCTGCGGTTCCGGCGAACCAAACAGCGACAGTTGTTGAGCCATACACCACCTCTAACGAACGGACCTGAAAGGGGTGGGACAAAATAATCAGTAGAGTTTGTCCCATGGCCGATACGAGTGTCGAGCTCGTTGCGTCACTCGAACATGGGACAAACACTACTGATTATTTTGTCCCAGCAACCCACTCATCGGTACAGAAACAAGAGCCCCGCTCGGGTGAACGGGGCTCGGATACATACGTTTGCGCAGCTGCTACAGCGCCATCGTGCGGGCGCGGTCGATGCGCGCCAGGCAATCGTCGCGGCCGACGAGCGCCATGGTCTCGCCCAGCGGAGGGCTCACCATGTTGCCGCAGACGGCGACGCGCACGGCCTGGAACACAACGCGCTTCTTGAGGTCCATCTGCTCGGGCAGCGGCTCAAGCGCAGCGTCGATGGCCTCGGCGGTCCACTCGTCCACGCCCTCGAGCGCGGCCTTGGCGGCGTCCAGGATGGCACCCATGCCTTCCTTGGCCAGGCCCTTGTTGACGGATTTCTCGTCATACTCGAGCGTCTCGGCCGTAGCAAAGATGGGAGCGGCGACGGTCACGGCGTCGGCCGGCATCTTGGTGCGCGGCTTGACGATGGCGGCAAGCGCATCGATCCAATCCTCGCCGTACTCGACGTTGCCCTCGATGAGACCCGCCTCGTGCAGCTCGGGGACCATGATCTCGTCGGCAAACTGGGCATCGGACATGCCGTTGATGTACTCGGCGTTGACCCAGTCGAGTTTCTTGGGGTCGAAGGTCGCCGGGTTCTTGGAGATGCGGTCGAGCGAGAACTTGCTGGCCAGGACATCGCGCGGAATGATTGTGGTCTCGCCGTCGAGCGACCAGCCGAGCAGCGCCAGATAGTTGACGAAGGCGTCGGACAGGTAACCAGCGTCGCGGTACTCCTCCACCGAGGTGGCGCCGTGGCGCTTGGAGAGCTTCTTGCCGTCGGCACCCAAGATCATGGAGATGTGGGCGAACGTAGGCACGGGCGCGCCGAGGGCCTCGTAGACCATGACCTGACGCGGGGTGTTGGACAGGTGGTCGTCGCCGCGGATGACATGGGTAATCTTCATCATGGCGTCGTCGACGACGGTCGCGAAGTTGTACGTGGGCGTGCCATCGGAGCGGAAGATGACAAAGTCGTCGAGCTCCTTGGCGTCGAAGGTCACCTCGCCGTGGACGGCGTCGTGGACGACGACGTCGCCGCGGTCCTCGGGCACCTTGATGCGCAGGACGTAGGACTCGCCGGCCTCGATGCGGCGGCGGGCCTCCTCGGGATCAAGATCGCGGCAACGACGCTGATAGCCCTGGAAGGGGTCCTTGCGCTCCTGCGCGGCCTTGCGGTCGGCATCGAGCTGCTCCTTGGTGCAGAAGCAGGGATAGGCCTTGCCCTCATCCCAAAGCTTCTGGGCGGCCTGCTTGTACAGGTCCAGGCGCTCGGTCTGGGCATAGGGACCATAGTCGCCGCCCACCTCGGGGCCCTCGTCCCAGTCCAAGCCCAGCCAACGCATGGCGCGCAAAATGATCTGCGTGTTCTCGTCGGTGGAACGGGTGGGATCGGTGTCGTCGATGCGCAGAATGAACGTACCGCCGTTTGCGCGGGCGAAAGCCCAGTTATAGATAGCGGTGCGGGCGCCGCCGATGTGCAGCTTGCCCGTCGGTGAGGGTGCAAAGCGGACGCGAACGTCTGATGCCATGGAAATCTCCTCGATTGCAGGATGGATGTCTAACCGCACCAGTATAAAGCATCAAAGCAACCTCCGCACAAAGGGCACCGACCCAGTCATTGGGGACTACTCATTGGGGACAGACTTAAATGACCAGTCGTTGTAGTCATTGGGGACATTCTTGGTTTAAGACTGGTCATTTAAGTCTGTCCCCAATGAGTAATTAAGTCTGTCCCCAATGAGTAGGTGCGGAAAGGGTGTGAATGTTTGATTTACGCGCTATGATGTGCCCTTGCATAGAGAGCCCAGCGGAATGGTAACGGTCGCCGGGACACGTTTTTGAAAGGACAATCATGTCAGAAGAACTTCGTTCCATCCCGCCCCAACACGGGTCCTTTGTTTTTACGTCGGAGTCGGTGACCGAAGGTCATCCCGATAAGATCGCTGACCAGATCAGCGACGCCGTCCTCGACGCAATCCTCGCCAAAGAAATAGAGCTCCAGGAGCAGGGCTACATCGCCCCCAACGGCGTGCCTGCCAACGTTGAGAACGTCCGTTGCGCCTGTGAGACCCTCGTGACCACCGGCACGGTCATCGTCGCCGGCGAGATTCGCACCCAGGCCTACGTCGACGTACAGGAAATCGCCCGCGGCGTCATCCGCCGCATTGGCTACAACCGCGCCAAGTTCGGTTTTGACTGCGACACTTGCGGCGTTATGAGCCTCATCCACGAGCAGTCGCCCGATATCGCCCAGGGCGTTGACGAGTCCTTCGAGACCCAGACCGGCGCTACCACCGACCCGATCGACCTGATCGGCGCCGGCGACCAGGGTATGATGTTCGGTTATGCCTCCAACGAGACCAAGACCCTCATGCCCATGCCGCACTACCTGGCGAGCCGCCTGGCCGAGCGCCTGGCCGCCGTGCGTCACGACGGCACCCTCGCCTATCTGCGTCCCGACGGCAAGACCCAGGTCACCGTGCGCTACGAGGAAGGCAAGCCCGTCGAGGTCACGACCATCGTCATCTCCACGCAGCACGCCGCAGAGATCGAGGACATGGGCAAGATCAAGGCCGACCTCATCGAGCACGTCATCACCCCGGTCATGGCTGCCGAGAACATGCCGTGGGACAACGCGGACATCTATGTGAACCCCACCGGTCGCTTTGTCGTGGGCGGCCCCATGGGCGACACGGGCCTCACCGGCCGCAAGATTATCGTCGACACCTATGGCGGCTACGGCCGTCACGGCGGCGGCGCCTTTAGCGGCAAGGACTGCACCAAGGTTGACCGCTCCGCCGCGTATGCCGCGCGCTGGGTCGCTAAGAACGTGGTCGCCGCCGGTCTGGCCGACCGCTGTGAAGTCGAGCTTGCCTACGCCATCGGCGTTTCCAAGCCCCTCTCAATCATGGTCGACACCTTCGGTACCGCGCATGTTGCCGAGGACAAGATCGTCGAGGCCGTCGAGAAGACCTTCGACCTGCGCCCGGGCGCAATCATCCGCGACCTAGACCTGCGTCGCCCCATCTACGAAAAGACGGCAGCCTACGGTCACTTCGGCCGCGAAGACGCCGACTTCACCTGGGAAAAGACCGACCGAGTCAACGAACTCAAAGCAGCCTGCGGCCTGTAAATAGGTTCGCAGAGCTCAGACAGCAAAGCATTAGAACCAAAAGAAGTACCGGCCCCAACCGGTACTTCTTTTTATTTACACGGTGGTGTGAATATTTCGATGCGCAATGAACAGCACGTCCCCAGCTGATGAATTTTGACATCCAGCCACTCCAACCATGTATCCTAAGTTCCGAGGGCTTTGGTATTTGGTCGATCGCGAGTTCCGCACGAGCCGGAGGCCACTTAATGTGGCCTCCGTGCGAGCCAGGACTGTAGAGCAGGCGACCAAATACCAAAGCCCTCGGAACGACGGGATAGAACAGGAGCGCATATGGCAGGCAAGCCGCAAACATTAGCTACGACCTCGGCATTCGAGATCTTGGGCCCCGTCATGGTCGGCCCCAGCTCATCGCACACCGCCGGCGCCCTGCGCTGCGCCCAAGTTGCCGCCAGCCTGCTGGAAGGCCGCATCACCAAAGTCACCTTTGAGCTGTGGAACTCCTTCGCCCACACCTACCGCGGCCACGGCACCGACCGCGCGCTCGTCGCGGGCATTCTGGGCCTCGACACCGACGACGAGAACATCAAGCAGGCCTTTGACCTCGCACGTGAGCAGGGCCTCGAATATCACTTTGACATCAAGGGCGACGACGCCTCCATCCACCCCAACACCGTCGACATTGACATGGTCGACGACACGGGCGCCACGGCACAGGTCCGCGGTGAGAGCCTGGGCGGCGGCAAGATGCGCATCAGCCGCATTAACGGCGTCGGCGTTGACATCTCGGGCATGTACTCAACGCTCTTCGTGGCGCACAAGGACGTCCCCGGCGTGCTCGCCGCGCTCACCAACCTGCTCGCCTACGCACACGTGAACATCGCCTTCTGCCGCACCTACCGCACCGAAGTGGGCGGCCAGGCCTACTCCGTCTTTGAGACCGACGGCGCGCCCGACGACACTGTTGTCCCGATGCTGCGTAAGCTCGACAATGTCGATTACGCGACCTTTATCGAGCTCCCCGGTTCTGCTTCGTCGCTCTCCCCCGGCGTCTCGGCCAAGGAAATCTTCGACGACGGCGAGCAGCTGCTCGATGCGTGCGAGGAACTGGGGCTCAGCATCGGCGCCGTCATGGCCGTTCGCGAGGCGCGCCTGACCGGCGAGGCCCACGCCGTCGCCGCCATGCGCCGCGTGCTCGACGTCATGCGCGAGGAGACCACGGCCCCCATCGCCAACCCGCAGCGATCGCTCGGTGGGCTTATCGGCGGCGAGGCCAAACTGGTCGATGCCACCAGCCGCAACGATTTGAGTGCAAGCCTGATGGGCCCCGTTCAGACCGATGCCGGGGCCCGCGCCATGGCCGTGCTCGAGCGCTC
>CABMPS010000172.1 GCA_902388545.1 uncultured Collinsella sp. | reverse complement strand
CTGGTGATCTCCGCCTTGAGAGGGCGGCGTCCTAAACCGCTAGACGAACGGGCCATAGACCTCAGCAGAAAAGAAGTGGTAGCCCGTACCAGATTCGAACTGGTGATCTCCGCCTTGAGAGGGCGGCGTCCTAAACCGCTAGACGAACGGGCCACATGACATCTGCACTACCGTGCTGCGAGGACATATATTACGGGACAAAAAACATCAGCGCAAGAAGAAATTCCAAATTGCCGAAAAAATTGTCGGCAGGTTATGGAACGCGCAGGTAAACTGGGTAGCTAATTCAAGTTGAGATGGACCAAAAGAGCTTCGCGCTCGTTGGAAATGTTGTCTTCGATCACGGCGTCGAGGGCGGAGTTGAGTAGCTGGCCTAGCTCGGGCCCCGGCTTCACACCGGCGCGGATCAGGTCGCCGCCGTTAATGGCGAGCATCTTGAGCGTATAGGGCTCCCCCGCCTTCAGCAGCTCGTGCGCCATCGCGCGCATCTCCTCAATCGTCTCGACGTAATAGAAGCACGACGGGGCCTTACCAAGTGTGTCAGCACGCTTAAGATCCATGAGCTCGTCCATCAGACGCGGCGTGTCGACGCCCTCGCCCGAAAGCGCGCGCATCATATTGAGCAGGCAGGAGCGCTCGGGGCGCAGCGGCTTGTCATGGTATTTGATGAGCAGGCACACATCGCGCACCAAATCGTGCGAGAGCGCCAGGCGATCCATAATGACGCGCGCCTTCTTGGCGCCGAGCTCGGGATGACCGTAGAAGTGGCCGCTGCCGGCGTGATCGACCGTAAAGCAATCGGGCTTGGAGACGTCATGCAAAAACGCTGCCCACATTAAGCTCGGCGAAGGCGCCACGCCATCGCACAGCGCCAGCTCCCCTGCCACCGTCAGCACGCGGGCGATATGTTCGTAGACGTTAAACGCATGATAGACACTGCGCTGGTCAAACCCACGAGCCGGCGCAAGCTCGGGCACGGCGGCGCAGATGAGCTCGGGGTAGCGCAGCATCGCGTCTCCCCCGTGGCCGGTCGATAGAATGCCCTCGAGCTCAATACCCACGCGCTCGCGCGCCACGGCATCGAGCAGCGGCGCGCACTCGGCAAGGGCACACTTGGTCTCGGGCTCAATCACAAAGTCCAGGCGGCAGGCAAAACGCACCGCACGCAACATGCGCAGGGCATCCTCGTTAAAGCGGCGCTTGGGATCTCCGACGGCACGAATCAGCTTGCGGTCTAGGTCGCCCTGGCCATCGTAGCGGTCGACAAGGCCGCGCTCGGGATGCCACGCCATGGCATTGACGGTAAAGTCGCGGCGCGCCAGATCGTCCTCAAGCGAAGCGGCGCGCTCCACACTCTGAGGATGACGACCGTCGGTATAGAAGCCGTCCAGGCGATAGGTGGTGACCTCAATGCGCTCGCCATCGCAAATAGCCGTAATGCCGCCAAATTTAATGCCCGACTCAACTACCGCAATGCCGGCGGCCTCGAGTGCCGCCTTGGACTCCAGCCACAGGCCGCTGCAGCACATGTCGACATCGTGGCTGGGGCATCCCATCAGCGCATCACGTACCCAACCACCCACGTACCAAGCCTCAAGACCTGCTGCCTCAAGCGCACGCAGGACACGGATAGAGGCATCGGTCGGCTGCGTACCGTTGAGCGAAACATTGCACATGCCTATGGCCTCCTGCGACTATCAAATTGGCTATCGATTGCGTCTGCAAGAAGTCTAGCAAGAAACAGCCTCCACTGCACACGCAAGTCCGATAAACAAAAACGCATCCGTCCTGGTCTAAGACGGATGCGAAATAATTGAACTATTCGGGCAAGGTGCCGGAACTAGCAAACCTGACGGATTGCAATACCCTTCTGATACTCATCGACCTTGGCGAAGTCGCCCAGACCGGGGCACTCGACCACGTTAGCGCCGGTGGCCATCGAGAGACGCAGGGCGTCCTCGACGCGCTCCGGGGCGTCGTGCCACACGGACAGGAAGGCGGCCAGCGAAGAATCGCCGGCGCACACCGTCGACAGCAGCTTAACCTCAAAAGTACGGTTGGAAAACCAGATGTGCTCGCCGTTGGAGAAGTACGCACCGGCGCCGCCGAGCGTCAGCAGCACGTTCTTAGCGCCCTTGGCGTGCAGCTCGGCCATGGCACCCTTGACGGACTCATCGTCGCCGCCGCTTACCTTAATGCCAAAGATATCGAGCAGCTCGTCGTCATTGGGCTTAATCAGCAGCGGCTCCATGGCAATGAGGTCTGCCAGCTGATGGCTCGAGATATCGAGCACGAACTCGGCCCCCTTGGCCTTGACGCGGCGCAGGACCTCGGCCAGGAAGCCCTCGGAAGTGTTGGGAGGCAGCGAGCCGCTGATGACCAGGCAGGTCATGTCATCGAGCGAATCGATGAGCTCAAACATCTCCCGCTCGTTGGCCTCGTTGATGGCGGCACCGGCGTTGACCATGTTGTACTCGGTGTCGGGGCCGGCGTTGAGGAACACATTGACGCGCGTGATGCCGTCGGTCCACACGGGCTTGACGGGCACGCCCAGGGCCTCGGCGCCCTTAACGATAAACTCGCCCGAGAAACCGGCGAAAAAGCCCAGGATCGTGGTGTCGACGCCGTAGTGGTCGAGCGTAAACGAGACGTTGAGGCCCTTGCCGTTGGGCGTGTAGACGGCGTTGCGGGTACGCGTGACGGTGTTGGCAGCAAGACCGTCGCAGGTGATGTTGTAGTCAATGGCGGGATTTGCAGTGAGCGTGTAAATCATGAATGTTCCTTTCACAAGGCAACGTGTTAATGAAAGTATTCCACGCATCGGTAAAAGGCTAGGACAACTCGGTGAACGGTGTGGAAGCGATGAAGTACGGAAGGACTCCTCTCCCCCGTGGCGGAACAAAAAGGCGCCCCAGCCGAAACCGGGGCGCCGCATGCGCACGAATATGTCGCGTTTCGATTACTGACGATCGAGCTTGCGGACAGCAACGCGCTTGCTGTACTCGTCGACGTGACCGAAGTCGCCGATGCCGACGGCAACGTTGGCGCCGGTGGCCATAGCGAGCTTCATGGCCTCCTCGACGTTGTCGCGATCCCTGTACCACTTGTGCAGGAACGCAGCGAGGGTGCAGTCGCCGGCGCAGACGGAAGAAACCAGCTTGATGTTGAACTCACGCTTGGCGTACCAGATGTCCTCGCCGTTGGAGAAGTAAGCGTCGCCGCGGCTACCACGGGTGAGCAGCACGTTCTGAACGCCAGCGTCGTGAGCCATCTTCATGGCAACGCGAACCTCGTCGTCGGTGTCGACCGGCACGCCGAAGATGGCCTTCATCTCGTGATGGTTCGGCTTGATGAGCAGCGGCTTCTTGTGAGCGAGCTCCTTGAGCTTGTCGGAGGACAGGTCCAGGACGACGTCGGCGCCACGAGCCTGAGCGTGCTCCATGACCTGAGCCAGGAAGTCGGGCGTAGCTTTGGGAGGCACGGAGCCGGAGACGATCAGGCACTCAAGATCACCCGCGGTGTCCAGGATGTTGTAGAGCTCCTCCTGGTGCTGCGGCGTAATAGGAGCGCCAGGGTTGAGGATGCCGTACTCGTGCTGGCCATCGTTGACGTAGGTGTTAATGCGCGTGATACCGTCGGTCCAGACCGGGCGGCAGAGGCAACCCAGGTTCATGACCTCCTCGACGATGAACTTGCCCGTGAAGCCAGCGAAGAAGCCGAGCGCGACAGTGTCGACACCCATCTTCTTAAAGGCGAAGGACACGTCGAGGCCCTTGCCGTTAGCCGTGTAGCTGGCCGAGCCGGTGCGGACGTTCTCGTCGGGCTCGAGCGGAGAGCTCGAAACCGTCATGTCGACAGCCGGGTTAGCGGTTAGCGTGTAGAACATTTACAGTACCCCCTGTATATGTGAGGGCCGCGTGGCCGGCCCATTCCAACCACGCGGTTACCTCTGATACCAAATTAGCGAGCTGCGGACTCGAGCAGCGCCTTGACCTCGGCGGCGGTGTTGCAGGCGAGCGCCTTCTCGGCGAGCTCGTCGCACTCGGCCTTGGTCCACTGGCTGATGGTCTTGCGAGCGCGCAGTATGGACGGAGCGCTCATCGAGAACTCCTCCAGGCCCCAGCTGATCAGCAGCGGCTCGAGCAGCGGATCGGCAGCGGCCTCGCCGCACATACCGACCATGATGCCGGCCTTAACGCCGCTCTCGATGATGTTCTTGAGCGAGCGGAGCACGGCGGGATAGTACACCTGGTACAGGTTGGAGATGGTGTCGTTACCACGGTCGGCACACATGGTGTAGCCGATCAGGTCGTTGGTGCCAATGGAGAAGAAGTCGGCGACCTCGGCCAGACGGTCTGCGAGCAGCGAAGCGGCGGGCGTCTCGACCATAATGCCGACCTCGATGTTCTCGTTGAACTTGCGACCCTCTTCGGTCAGCTCGGCCTTGCACTGCTCAACGAGCTCCTTGACAGCCAAGACCTCCTCGACGCAGGTGACGAGCGGGATCATGATCTTGACGTCACCGAAGGCGCTGGCGCGCAGTAGAGCGCGGAGCTGGACCTTGTACTGGTCGGGATTGGCCAGGCAGTAACGCACGGCGCGGAAGCCCATAAAGGGGTTATCTTCCTTGACCATGTGCAGATACGGAATCTCCTTGTCGCCGCCCACATCGAGCGTGCGGATGATGACCGGAGCACCCTTGAGCGCGCTGGCGACCTTACGATAGGCGTTGAACT
>CABMPS010000171.1 GCA_902388545.1 uncultured Collinsella sp. | reverse complement strand
GGTCAGCGCCCTTTCGTTTCACGTCACCTTGTCTCAAATGCGGCCCACTCGCTGTCGTTGCCAAAACATTGGAGAGTAGTCATTGGGGATGTTCTTAAACGACTAGTTAAAGGGGACACTCTTGCTGCACTTGACACTTGGGGACGTTCCTTATGTGCCGGCAGTTTGGGACACTCCTTGTATCAAAAATCGCCCCGTTCTTGGTTGAGGACGGGGCGATTCGTCTTTTGGACTTGTGCAGCCAGGCTTATGCAAAGCGGGCGACGAGCTCCTGGAGCACGTCGGTCATCTTGACGAGCGAACTGACCGGGACGAACTCGTTGACGCCGTGATAGCAATAGCCGCCGGTGGAAAGGTTGGGGCAGGGCAGACCGCGGAACGACAGCTGCGCGCCGTCGGTGCCGCCGCGAATCGGCAGCACTTGGGGCTCAACGCCGCAGGCAAGGTAGGCTTCCTTGGCAACATCAATAAGCTCGGGATAGTCACGAACGATTTCGGCCATATTTCGATACTGCTGCTTAATCTCGACCGTTACGCGCTCCTCACCCAGACGCTGGTTGAGCATCGAGGCGGCGGCATCAATAAGGTCGAGTTTCTGCTGGAACTTGGCGGCGTCATGGTCGCGGACGATATAGCGCGCCGTGGCGTGATCGACGGTCGCAGATACACCCTCAAGGTGATAAAAGCCCTCGTAGCCTTCCGTATACTCCGGGCGCTGCACGTAGGGGAGCAACGCGTTGAAGTCGCAGAACAGATTGCCTGCGTTGACCATACGGCCCTTGGCGTCGCCCGGGTGGATGGACTGGCCCTCAAAGCGGATGGTCGCCTCGGCGGCGTTAAAGCACTCCCACTCCAGCTCGCCGATGGGGCCGCCGTCGACCGTGTAGGCGTACTTGCAGCCAAAGGTATCGATATCCAACAGCTCGGCTCCGTGACCGATCTCCTCGTCAGGGCAGAAGCAAATGCCGAGTGCGGGATGGGGCAGAGAAGGGTCCTGAGCGATACGCGCGACAAGCGACATGATCTCGGCGACGCCTGCCTTGTCGTCCGCGCCCAGAAGCGTGGTGCCATCGCTGCAGACCAGGTCCTCACCCGCGAGGTCGTTCAGGGCGGGAAGCTTGGCGGTGCTCATGGCAACGGGCTTACCGTCAACCGTGCCGCAGACCAGGTCGCCGCCTTCGTAGTGTACGATGTGCGGCTTCACGCCGGCGCCCGGTGCAACTTCGGTGGTGTCGAGATGGGCGATCAGGCCCAGGGCGGGCTTGTCCTCAGCGCCCGCACTTGCGGGGATATGCGCGCAGACATAGGCGTGCTCGGTCACGTGGGCATCTTCCGCACCAAGCTCGCGCAGCTCTTCAGCCAGCACGTTGGCAAGGTCAAACTGAACGGCGCTCGAGGGTACCTGGTCGCAGTTTGCATCCTCGGACTGCGTGTTGATCTGGACGTAGCGCAAAAAGCGCTCGAGGACATCGGGGTTTGTGGTGGTGTTTTCCATAAAGACCGCTCCAATCTTGGTCGTCGTGTGCAACAAGAACTCTAGCACGGTATGCCACGGCATACCGCGACGCTTGGATGGGGTAGAATCAGCCATTGAATGCAGAAGGGACGGAAGATCATGGATACGACAAATAGCTCGCGCGAACTACATCTGACGGTGGCGAACGAAGACTACTTGGAGTGCATGGTTCGCATTGAAAGCGAAGAGGGGGAAACCAACGGCGTGCGATCGGTCGACATCGCGCAGCGCCTTGGCGTCTCCAAGGCATCGGTCAATAAAGCGGTTTCGGCGCTCAAAGCATCCGAACTTGTCGAGCAATCGCACTACGGCAAGGTAGTCCTGACCGATCGCGGCCGCGAGGTTGGTACGGCTATCTGGTACCGTCATCGCCTCATCCGCACGTTTTTGGTTCAGGAGCTCGGTGTCGAATTTGAGCGAGCCGATTCCGAGGCCTGCATGATGGAGCATGCGCTATCCGAGGACACGATGAACCGCTGGCTCGCCTATCTCGAAAAGCAAGGAATCAGCGTCGAGGAATAGCGGGATATATATGGATACGAGTTATTACAATCGCTTTGGTGCCGAGGAACTTACGCGCCGCTTGTCGAGCGAGACCTTGTTGGCGCAGGGCCCCATGGGCAGTGTTCTGTTGAGTGAGTACGACGCCGCAGACATTCCACCGGCGTTTTGGAATCTGGCAGAGCCGCAGGCCGTTTCTCGTATCCATCGCTTGTATGTCGCCGCCGGTGCGCAGGTGCTCATTACCAACACCTTTCAGGCATCAAGCTATGCCCTCAAGCACGACCAGATTGCGCCGTCCGTGGCGGAGGTCAATCGCGGGGCCGTCGACGATGCTCGCCAGGCGCACCCTCAGCTGCTGCTGGGCTCGATGGGCCCGATCGGTATTGAGTGGTTTGCCGAGGACTCTGCCGAGTATCGTGAAATCCGCGGCATTGCGCGCGAACAGGCGCACGCCTTGCTCAATGCCGGCGTTGACGGTCTGCTGATCGAGACGGTGACGTCTATCCGTAATCTGCAGCCCATGCTTGCCGGCGCCCGAGATGCCGCCGACGGCATGCCTGTTCTGGTGAGTTTTGTCGTTGACGATAAAGGCGACCTGCTGGGCGATGGCCTCAACATCGAGGCAGCCGTTTTGTACGCCGAAAAACACGGCGCAAACTCGGTTGGTGTTAATTGCTGTTCGCTTGCGGCCGCGAATGCGGCGGTGCCCAGGATGGTTGCATCGGCGACGACTCCCGTCACGGTGCGTCCCAACGTAGGCGATCCGGTCCAGACTCAGGATGGCCCCGTATGGCACGAGAACCCTGAAGCTTTCGCGCGCGCATGCATCGAATGGAGACATGCCGGTGCCGCAATGGTGGGCAGTTGCTGTGGAACCACGGCAATCACTACGGCAGCAATGGCCGAGGCGCTCGATATATAAAGGGCAAAACCGCTCCATACGGGGCGGTTTTTTTATTGCCTGCATGTCCTCGGCAGCATTTGCCCAAATGGTGAATGCTGGTGCCGGCAGGTTGCCGAGTGCATGTTGCGGGTATACCCCATGCGTAACATGATCCAAACACTGTGAGGTGTCTGCGCGTGTGCGCGATAATTCATTTTGGAACTGACGGTTGGCGCGCTCGCGTCGATGAGGACTTCACTGCCGATAACGTTGCCCGTATCGCCGATGCCGTCGGCGAGTTGTGGCAAAAGACCAATCCGGGCAAAACGGTATATATAGGGTTCGACACCCGGCCCCTGGCGCGCGAGTTCGCTGAGCTTGCGGCGGGCGTGCTAGCAGCGCACGGGCTAGACGCCGTGCTCGCTTCGCGACCTGTTCCGACCCCTGCCCTTACGTGGGCGGCGGCTTATGACGGTGAGGCGTGCGGCGCGCTCATGGTGACGGGGTCCCATCATCCGCAGGGTTATCTGTGCCTCAAGATTCGCATGGGTGACGGCTCGACCGCCAACCAGGATGTCATCGAAGAGCTCGAAGAGACCATGGCTCCCGAGCCAATGGGGATCGAGGGGCAATATCGCACCGCGGATATCATTCCTGACTATATGCAAGCGGTGGCATCGTTTGTCGATGCCGAAGCCATCCGCGCCGCGCACTTGCGCGTGGTTGTCGACCCCATGGGCGGCGCAGCCCAGGGCTATCTAGCCGACTTGCTGCGCGAGCTTGGCGTTGAGGTGCACGAGATTCACGCCGGGCAGGCGTCTGATCAAGAAGATATCTGCCCCGACCCCGTTGAGCCTTGGGTGGACACTTGCGAGCGCACGGTTATCGAGGACGGAGCTTGCGCTGGCCTGGTGACCGACGGCGACGCCGACCGTATCGGCGCGGTTGACGAGCGCGGCAGATATATACATCCGCATCAGATCATGGCGCTCGTTTTAGGCGACTTGGTTCAATTTCGTAATTTGGAGGGGCGCGTCGTCGTCAATCTTTCATGCTCGACGCTCGTGCGTCGCATTGCCGAGGCGCTTGGCTGCCGCGTGACCGTCAAACCAGTCGGTTTCAAATATATAGCGGCGGAGATGAAGAAGGGCGGCGTCCTCATGGGCGGCGAAGAAGCCGGTGGTATCGGCATCGCCGCGCATATGCCCGAGCGCGATGGAATCCTCGCCTGTCTGATTCTGTGTGAGCTTATGGCAAAGACGGACGCGCCTTTGGGCGTTCTGGTCGACCAACTCGAGGACAGTTTTGGTAAGACGAGTTACGGTCGACGCGATTTGCGCCTTGAGGCCGAAGATGCCGAAACGTTACGAACCCTGCTGCCGGGCGTAAACCCCAAGTCGATTTGTGGCAAGGTGCCGCAAAACGTTAGTCATATGGACGGCTTGCGTCTGTCATTCGAGGATGATACGTGGCTGCTGGTCCGTCCTAGCGGGACCGAACCAGTGGTGCGCGTCTACGCCGAGGGGTTCTCGGTGGAAGAACGTGATGAGTTGCTCGATGCTGGCTGTGCTTTAGCTAGGGGGACGTATCCGCTTTAACCATGAGACTGCCTCATATAAAGAGATGCTCGGCGAGCGGTAGTTAACGGCTGGCAAACGTTAGTCGGATCCAAAATTGTGTAGGAAATGTGTACGCCCAGATTCCCGCCCCCGGCGCCCCTCCGGTCTGGCAATATATCTCCTTGCCGCGCGGCCCGGTCGGACCGGATCAGCCGCCAGGCGTGCACCTTGAGAACCGGATACTGCGAGGATGGACACATTCAGTGTCGCATCC
>CABMPS010000170.1 GCA_902388545.1 uncultured Collinsella sp. | reverse complement strand
GGTCTTACGGCCTCCTACGGTACGGTTTCGAGCGACGACACCGACCTCATGCTCCGCACGGTACAGGCCGAGTTCAACCTCAAGAACCTATTCGCGAAATAGCAACGCCTGCGACAAACACTACTTGCTCACGAGCGGCCTCGCAGCGGGAAACACCGCAGCGGGGCCGCCCTATGTTCCACAGATAGATCTGCCATCACAAATTCTGAACCCTCATTTTGAACGATTTCGGCCAATTCCCGACACGTAATTCGTTGTCGGATGGTGATGCATCGATATCAAATGTGCAGCAATTGAGTTTTTATATGCTATAGCTAAGCTGCGATAACATTGATTTTAGGCATGCCAACCCATAATTGCGTCAAGCTTTTGGACAGCATTTGGTTAGGCCCCTAAAACGACTTTCCCACTCAGCGCCATCAGCACGGCATTAGCTGACACGATATATACCATGAGTATCGTATTGTCACATACCACTGCAAAAGCGGTCTACCAGGCCGCGCATTCGGCGTCTACGAAAGACACCGAGCCCTGTAACCCTGCCGCGATTTACGGATCATGTCCCACCGGAACGCTCCTTGACGCAGCCGCAGAATGGCTCACCAAACACGATGTTTCCCTTGACGCAAATGATTGCCTCGAAGTAATGGTGTTTGATCGCAGGAATGCGCGCTATGCAATGAACTGTCAATGCCACGTTTCGTCAAAACGATTCTCGAGCTCACGCTTTATAGAGCTCAAAGATGGCATCTTCATTGTTGGCGTTGAGCTTTGCGCACTTCAGGCCGCCACCTATCTCCCTTTTCGCGAACTGGTGGAGTACTACTTTGAATTGTGCGGCGCTTACTCCCTTGGAACCGGCTCTTCCACCTCGTATAACGAGCGTTTCGCGCTCACCTCGACCGAAAGGTTAAAACAGTTCTTTAATTCCATTACCAGATGCGACGGTCTGGCCCTTGCCCGAAAGGCGATTCAATGTGTGCGCGACGGATGCCGGTCTCCTATGGAAACGGCCTTTGTCATGATGCTAACGCTGCCTAAAAGCGAAGGAGGGCTTGGTATTAAGGGAATTGAGACCGATTGCGAGGTGCAGGTCACCGCTGCCGCAAAGAATCTCACGAGACGCAAAAAGTTCTTTATGGATGCGTATCTAAAGAAATCTCGCACAGACATTGAATACAACGGGTTTTATCATGACGCGGAAGAAGACCGCGCCATCGATGAGGAGCGCAAGAATGCGCTTGCGTCCATGGGATACGGAATCATCACCGTCAGTCGTTATTCCTTTATGCATGCCAGCGCTTTCGTTAGGGTCATGGAGGCGATCCAACGGAAAGAGGGCATACGCCCCTCGCGTCTGCCAAAAGACTTTCAAATCATGCAAGAGGACCTGAGACAGTTTGTGCTCAGAAGGTTTATAGAAGAGAAAAAGAGAATTCAGAAGCAGCTTCGCCAGGATTCCGAAGATCGTCAACGAATCGACCTCGAAAAAGCAACACTCGAAGGCATCACGCTGGATGACCCGACAATAAATGAAGTTCCGGCAATCGATGACATGCAGACTGTCGAATCCGACAGCCCATCATTTGCCCAAATAAGCAGCCTCGCGCCCGAGGGCAGAATCTTCGGGGCCGGAAGCTAGACCGGCTAACAAGGTGGGTACCCTAGCGATGTGCAAAATTGCGAGTATTCAGCAGGGTCGGCCCTCCAGCACCCACAAGTTAATCCAAATGAAAAACAAAAACGCTATCGAACGGGAACGTTAGGCAACATTTGAGGAAGACCTTGTCTGTTTACCGCCCTTGGATAACTCTTGAGCGGCTTTATTTGGCCTGGAATAGATTAACGGACCCCCTATAGTTGCAGAATACTCCAATTTTTGCACGGCGCGGGGGCACCCACCCCGGCATCGGCTATCAAAACCGCTCAGTCCGGAATCTCGTCCACTATTCCCCATCATTTTATGCGACGAATTACCTGTACGTCATTGACATATGAACATGCGCTCATATAATCGGAAGTAAGTTATATGAGCGCATGTTCATATGAAAGGATATTGCAATGAGCAGCCACGCTGATGAAACAAAGACTGGCATCGAGGCCACCGAGCCGATCGTCCCCACCACCTGCTCGCCCGAGGACCTTCCCGACGAGGAACTTCTCTACGACCTTGCCGACCTGTTCAAGGTCTTCAGCGACACCACGCGCATCAAGATTCTCTATGCCCTCATGGGCCGCGAGCTCTGCGTGGCTGACATCGCCGAAGCGACCGCGACCTCGCAGTCTGCGGTGTCGCACCAGCTGCGCACGCTTAAGCAGTCGCACCTGGTCAAGTTCCGCCGCGACGGCCGCAACATTCTCTACTCGCTCGCTGACGATCATGTCTATACCATGCTCAACCAGGGCATGAGCCATATCTGCGAATAGCAATCAACCACGGTATCAGCGCGGCCGGCACCCAGACCGCCAACACAGGGAAAGGAACCCACCATGAAAAAGCAGTTTAAGCTCGACGAGATCGATTGCGCCAACTGCGCGCGTGAACTTCAGGACGAGCTGGCTAAGCTCGATGGCGTCAAGTCCGTTTCGGTCAACTTTATGACCCAGAAGCTGACGCTCGAGGCCGACGACGCCAAGTTCGACGAGGTCCTGGACCGCGTCGTTGAGTTCACCGCCGACGCCGAGCCGGACTGCGAGATCATTCTCTAACCCGCGCACACGTTGACCTGTAAGGCCGCGCTTGCCGCGGCCTTTGCTCGCGAAATTATATGAGCAAGTGTTCATACACTCAAATGGGAGGTTTGAATCATGGCAGCCGCCGACCCCAAAAAGAAAAAGAAGAAGCGCAAGAAGAAAGAGTCCCTTGAGCACAAGCGCAACCGCATCCTGGTAGCACTGGGCATTTTTGCCGTTGTTTATGCCCTCGACGAGCTCGGCGCCCTCACTATCGCATTTGGGGAGCCCGGCAACATCTACGCCAGCTTCGCGCTGTTCCTCGTGCCGTTTTTGATTGCCGGCTACGACGTACTGCAAAAGGCATTCAATAACATCCGCCGCGGCAAGGCCTTCGACGAGAGCTTCCTCATGGCCGTCGCGACCATCGGCGCGTTTGCCATGGTGCTCTTCCCCGACACCGACCCGCACATGGCCGAAGGCGCCGCCGTCATGCTGTTCTACCAGGTCGGCGAGTTGTTCCAGGCATACGCCGTGGGCAAGAGCCGCAAGTCGATCAGTGCCATGATGGACATCGCGCCCGACTACGCTAACGTCGAGCAAGCCGACGGCACACTCGAACAGGTCTTTCCCGATGACATCGCCGTCGGCACCGTGATCGTGGTCAAGCCCGGCGAGCGCGTGCCTATCGACGGCGTCATCGTCGAGGGCGAAACCCAGCTCGACACCGCCGCGCTCACGGGCGAGTCAGTCCCCCGCCCCGCCAAGACCGGCGACGATATCATCAGCGGCTGCATCAACATGACGGGCCTCATCCACGTGCGCACCACCAAGCCCTTTGGCGAGTCAACCGTCGCGCGTGTTCTGGAGCTCGTGGAGAATGCCAGCGAAAAGAAGGCGCGCACCGAGAACTTCATCACGCGCTTTGCCCGCGTCTACACCCCCGCCGTCACTGGCGCTGCCGCGGTGCTCGCGCTTGGCGGCGGCCTGGTGACTGGCGCTTGGTCCGATTGGATCCTGCGCGGCCTGACCTTCCTGGTCGTCAGCTGCCCGTGCGCCCTCGTGATCAGCGTACCGTTGAGTTTCTTTGGCGGCATCGGCGGCGCGTCCAAGCTGGGCGTTCTCATCAAGGGCTCCAACTACCTCGAGACGCTCGCCGACGTGGACACCATCGTCTTCGACAAAACGGGCACCCTCACCAACGGCACGTTCTCAGTCGTCGCGGTGCACCCCGAGGCTGGCTATACCGAGCAGTCGCTGCTCGAAGTCGCAGCCCTTGCTGAGTCGTTCTTCGATCACCCCATCGCGCAGTCCGTGCGCGACGCCTACCAGGGCGAGGTCGACCCCAAGCGCGTGAGCGACTCCGCCAACGACGCGGGCCACGGCGTGACGGCAACCATCGACGGCAAGCACGTCGTCGTTGGCAACGCCAAGATGCTCGCCGCGGCCGGCGTTGAAGCACCGGACTGTGAGGTTGTCGGCACGATCCTCCACGTGCTCGTTGACGGCGTGTACGCCGGCCACATCGTGATTGCAGACACCGTTAAGGCCGATGCGGAGCAAACGATTCGCGACCTGCATGCCGCCGGTATCAACCGCACCGTCATGCTCACGGGCGACCGCGAGGAGGTTGCAGCGTCTGTGGCCAAGCAACTCGGTCTCGACGAGTTCCACGCGCAGCTCCTGCCGGGCGACAAGGTCGAGCGCGTTGAGGCGCTACTCGCGGCCGAAAGTGGCAAGGGCAAGCTCGCCTTTGTCGGCGACGGTATCAACGACGCTCCTGTGCTTACGCGCGCCGATGTGGGCATTGCCATGGGCGCCATGGGCTCCGACGCCGCGATCGAGGCCGCCGACGTGGTGCTGATGGACGACAAGCCGTCCAACATTTCCCGCGCGATCCGCGTGGCGCGCAAGACCATGTCGATTGTTTGGCAGAACATAATCTTTGCGCTGGGCATTAAGCTGCTGATCCTTGTGCTGGCAGCGCTGGGTATCGCCAATATGTGGCTTGCCGTCTTTGGCGACGTAGGCGTGGCGATCATCGCTATCCTGAACGCCATGCGCGCGATGGGTGTCAAGAACCTGTAG
>CABMPS010000169.1 GCA_902388545.1 uncultured Collinsella sp. | reverse complement strand
CGAACGATCTCCGGGAAATTCCTTTCTCGTTTGAGCTGCTTTCGTTTGATGAAGCTGTTGGGCTGGCTGCTGATACGGGGCGGATTTCTGGGGATGCTGGTCCGTTGTTAGAGACTGTCATCGATATGCTCGATGAGCTGGGGCGTCCGGATGAGTATTTCGATTGCATTCAGGTTGCCGGTACTAATGGCAAGACTTCGACCACGCGTTTTTCGGCTGCCATCCTTCGTGGTGAGGGGTTAAAGACCGCGCTGTATACGTCGCCGCAGCTGGTGCGCTATCCCGAGCGTATGGAGGTCGATGGACGCGTCGTGAGCGATGAGGCCTTTGCCCGTGGTGTTTCTGCCGCTGTTGAGGCGGGACGTCGCGTGAATGCCCGTCGTGTGGCGGCGGGGGAGCGCGCCTATTCCATCACGCCGTTTGACTTGCTGACGGCTGCCGCGCTTGTCGTGTTTGCCGAGGCTGCGGTGGATGTTGCCGTGCTCGAGGTTGGCATGGGCGGACGCTGGGATGCTACGAGCGCGACCGATCCCGTCGCCGTTGCCATTACCGGCATCGGGCTCGACCACACACGAATTTTGGGCGATACGCTCGAGGCTATTGCGGGGGAGAAGGCTGCGGTTATTAAGCCTGGGCGCCTGGTTGTTTTGGGCGAGGGCACGCATGAGGTGAGTGTTCAGCGCGTGATGGATGCGCGTTGTTGCGAGTGCGGCATTGTGCCGCTGGTGGTGAACCATGCCACGACCAAGGTGCCGGCACATGTGGGCGACACGGTTGAGTTTAGCTGCACCACGCCGCGTGCGATCTATACGTCTAGCATGGTCAAGCCGGCGTATCAGCCGCAGAATGCCGCGTGCGCGATTATGCTGTGCGAGGGGTATCTGGGTCGCGAGCTCGATCATGACAAGCTCGATGCGTCGCTTATGGGCTGCCCCACGCCGGGTCGCTTTGATGTGCTGGGAACCAATCCGCTCAAGCTGATCGACGCCTGTCATAACCCTCAGAGCTGCGAGAACTTTGTGAGCGCACTGGACGAGATCGATTCGTGCGTAGAGAATCGCCCCACGCTGCTGTGCGCCGCGCTGGCCGATAAGGACGTGGCGGGTATCGTTGACGTTCTGGTTCCGGCGTTCCCCCGCGTGGTCGTAACCCAGACCGATTCCGATCGCGCCTTGCCCGCACAGGAGCTTGCCTCCCTGGTGGACGCCGACAAGCTCGCGGGCGTGTACCCCAGCGTATCCGAGGCCCTCGCGGCTTTCGATGCCGCGGGCGAGCCTTTCGTAGCAGCCGGTACCATCACCCTAGCCGGCGAAGTAGCGGGGCTGCTCCGTTAACCCACTCGAGGGGCAGCTAATTTGGGCTGCTCGCCACGAAATGGGCCTATCTACTACGTTTAATCGACTGCCCTCGACCACGTCGAGAATTGCGAAATAAAAACCGCAGGTAGATGGCTCGCCATTTTTCAAAAAAGACCCGCATGGTCGACCCATGCGGGTTAAACGTAGTAGATAGGCCGTTTTCGTGGTGCAGCGTTTGCAAGATGTGTCAAAGGGGCTGTCCCTTTGACACATTGCTTAGTCTAGGCGGACCGGATCGTGGGGGTAGGCGTTGAGAATCTCGACGCCGTTCTCGGTCACCAGGGCCAGGTCCTCGATGCGGACACCGGTGCGGCCGGGGAGGTAGATGCCCGGCTCGATTGAGAACGTCATGCCTGGCGCTACGACCTGCTCGTTGACCAGCGAGACGTCGCCCGGCTCGTGGTCCTGCAGGCCAATCGAGTGACCCAGGCGATGCGTAAAGTATTTGCCGTAGCCCGCGTCCTCAATCACGTCGCGCGCGGCACGGTCCAGGTCGCACATGCGCACGCCCGGTGCGATGAGAGCCTCGGCGGCCTCGTTGGCGCGGCGCACGATATCGTAGATGCGCGCCGTCTCTTCGTCTGGCTCGCCCCAAAAGAACGTGCGCGTCATGTCCGAGCAGTAGTTGCGATGGCGTCCGCCAATGTCGAACAGCACCACGTCGCCGCGCTTGAGCACGGTGCCGTCGGGCTCGTGGTGCGGGTCGCCGGCGTTGGCGCCAAAGCTTACGATGGGAGGAAAGCTAAAGCCCTCGCAGCCGTGCTTGCGATACAAGTCGAGCATCTGGTCGGCGATTTCGCGCTCCGTCACGCCCTCGTGGACGAGCTTGATGGCATCGGCTATCACGGCGTCGTTGGCAGCCGAGGACACGCGCATAAGCTCCTGCTCGGTAGCGTCCTTGTACGTGCGTGCGGCGGTGACGGCAAAATCGCCCAGGAAAAACTCACTGGCGGCGTGGCGCTCTATGAGGGGCATCAAAAAGCCGGAGCGCATGACGGTCTCGATGCCAAGCGGCTTGGTCGGATCGATTTCGCGAGCGATAGCGTCGGTCACGACGTCGGTGTCGGTGTGATAGGCGACGCGGGCGTTGTCGTACTCGGCCAGCTGATGCAGGGCGTTGACCAAGATCACGGGCTTGCAATCACGCGCGAGTAGCACGCCGCAAAAACGCTCGAACATATCGGCATAAAAGCCGGTCAGGTAATAGATCGACCATGGGTCGTTTACGAGCAGCTGCGCGCCGGGGTGCTGAGCCTCGAGCGCATCGAGCACGCGCGCCACGCGTTGGTCATCGACATGTGCCATGAAACATCCTTTCACTAGGGTGCCACCATGGTATCCCAAGCCCGGCACATAGGGACGTTCCTTTTATGCCGGCACCTGGGGACACTCCTTGCAAAAGCAGCTAAAAGAGCCCGTCCCAAATTAGCTGCTTAGGCTGGATCGATGTTCATGCTGGCGACTAGGTCAATGTTGGTGCCGAGAAGATCTTCCAGCACGACGTCGCCCATGCGGATGGGGGCGTTGACGACTAGACCTCGGATGAGGGCCATGGCTTGGGCGTGGAGTGCCAGCGGGATGGCTTCGGCCGTGCGCACGGGGAGCAGGGCTTCGTCGCCGCCGGAGACGGCCACGGTCGTCGTGAGCACGCGCATGGGGCAGGTGAGCTCCTGATGCGCGAACTTATCGCCACGCGGACAGCTGTTGCCGGTTACGGAGCGCACCTCTACCACGGCGCCGTCTGCGCTGCGCTCGACCTCCACGGTCAGGAGGCACTCGGATGGGCAGGTGGTGCAGTTGAACTGCAGCGTTTCAATCGCGTTTGTGCTCATGACTCTACGCCTCCTCAACGGGGTCGACGGACAGGACAAGCTCGTTAACACCCAGGTCGAGTGCGCGCTGAATTACCTTTGCCGGTAGTGGGAAGCTCTCCATTACGCTCGGTTTAAACGGGCGGACCTTGCCTGCAAACAGCTCCTCGTCGCCAGCGAGGATGCGCACGCGGGCGGCATTGACTGGCCGGCGCACGCGGAAGTTGAGCTTGGTGAGCGCCACGGCCGTAATGCGTCCCGGCAGCGCGTATCCCGCGTTGCCGGCAGGGGAGACCGTGAGCTCGCAGCCCGTGTTCGCGACCGTGTCCGTCTCGGCTCCGCCACCCAGCGCGTACGCCGCTGCAGTTGCGCCAGCCCTCTCGGACTCGGTCGTCACGTTGTCGGCCAGGTCGTGCACGTGCAGTACGTTGCCGCAGGCAAAGATACCCGGCACGCCCGTCTGTAGGCTCTGGTTCACCACGGCGCCGCGCGTGCGCGGGTCAAGCTCAACGCCCGCGGCAACCGAAAGCTCGTTCTCGGGAATCAGGCCCACCGAAAGCAGCAACGTGTCGCACGGAACAATGCGCTCGGTACCCGGAATGGGCGCCAAGTGCTCGTCGACCTGACTCACCTCGACGGCCTCCACACGGTCGTGCCCAATCACGCGCGTGACCGTGGTCGACAGATGCAGCGGAATACCAAAATCGTCCAGGCAGTTCTTCACATTGCGGCGCAGGCCGTTGGCGTACGGCATGAGCTCGTACACGCCCTCGACCGAAATCTCCTCGAGCGTGCAGCGACGTGCCATGATGAGCCCGATATCGCCCGAACCCAAAATGACGGCGCGCGAGCCGGGTTTGAGATTTTCGATATTGATGTATCGCTGCGCCAGGCCGGCCGTAAACACGCCGGCGGGACGGCTACCGGGAATCTTGATCTCGCTGCGGGTGCGCTCGCGGCATCCCATGGCAAGGACGACCGCGCGTCCGGTGAGCTGTAGCATGCCGGCGGGGCTCATGAGCGTGACGGTGTGGAGTGCTGCGTCTTCCGTAGGCTCGCCTGAATCAATCCCAATCACCATGCTGTTCAGGAACAGCGCAATGTCGGTTGCCCGCACCTGGTCGATAAAGCGCTGCGCGTACTCGGGACCGGTGAGCTCCTGCTTAAAGTGTGAAAGGCCAAATCCGGGGTGGATGCACTGGCGCAGGATGCCGCCCAGGTGCTGTTCGCGCTCCACGACGGCCACGCGCGCGCCTGTTTTATGCGCGGCAAGCGCGGCCGCCATGCCGGCAGGTCCGCCGCCGATAACGACCACGTCGAAGGCTTGCGTTTGTACGGCTTCCACGACGCCGCAATCAATCGCACTCGATTTGAATTCCGCCATCCTAGCGCACCCCCTTCAAAGGGCCTTCTACCAGCCAGGAGCCGGCGTCCTCCAGTAATACCTCGCCGGGATCGCAGCCCAACTCGCGCGCCAGAATCGCCACCACACGGCTCTGACAAAAGCCGCTTTGGCACCGACCCATGCCGGCACGACAGCGGCGCTTGACGCCCTCGACCGAAACCGCGCCCGGCTGGCGCCGAATCGCTGCCACAATCT
>CABMPS010000168.1 GCA_902388545.1 uncultured Collinsella sp. | reverse complement strand
CCCGCCGCGACCGCTCCGTCGCCCGCGCCGGCGACGCTTGCCAGCACACAAAAATCCTCGGGGGCATATCCGATGGCACCGAGCGCCTTGCGCAACGCGGCGCCATCCGCGCCGGCGGCCAGCTCGCCGCCCGAGCACTCGGCTTCATCCAAATCGCCTTTGACCAGCACAATCGGCGAGCACGCGTTGCCCGCGATACGCACACCGCGATCTGCAAGCGACGCGAGCTCCTGCTCGGTCGCCTGAGCGATGGCTTCTTTTTTCTGGCTTTGTGACGTGGGCATGCGCTCTCCAATCGTTTGCGTGCCCACCATTATATAAAAGAGCCGCCCGCGAGTGGTTGCTTTGCGGGCCGCTGGGTATAAGCACGGTCGTACTGAGTTTTACGCGGCCGAGCCGCGTCGTATTATGGAGGTCACCATGGCTGACATTAAGCAGATTACCCCCGAGAACTTCGGCGCTGTCGTCAACGATAGCCTGCCCGTACTGGTTGATTTTTGGGCCCCGTGGTGCGGCCCCTGCCGCTCGCTCTCGCCCATCGTAGACGAGGTTGCCGACGAGCTGGCCGGCAAGTTGGCTGTGGCCAAGTGCAACGTCGACGACAACCAGGACCTGGCCATGAAGTTTGGCGTCATGAGCATCCCCACGCTGATCGTCTTTAAGAACGGCGAGGAGGTCGACCGCTCGGTTGGCGCCTTACCCAAGGCAAGACTTCAGGCACTGCTGGAGAAACATCTGTAATACGCTTGTTACTTGTCTGCCGTCCATGAGCGGTTTCGCACCGCTCACCGGAGTGCCAAACGCAAGGCATGCGACCACGGATAGTATGGTAGTTACAAACAGCCCCCAGTGAACGGGTGCGGGTCGCACAGGCTCGCACCCGTTTTCTTATGCAGCTGCGCGCAAAGCGGGCGTAGTAAAATCTGAACCACTGAACTGCCCCATACAAAAGGAGATTTCCCATGCATGATGTTGGAATGAACATGAGCCAGCTTGCCATGAGCGTCAAACAGGTCGACGACACCATCGAGCTCGCTCACGAATGGAGCCATCAGTTGCTGCATGCGACCGAGAATTTTGACATGGAGCGCATCGGCGCCAAGCTCGAGGCCGCCATGGCCGCGCTGCACGAGGCCCACGGCGCGCTCGAGGGCTACGAAGAGGCCATCGAGGCCGACCACAACTCCGTCGGCTCCGTGAAGCTGGTGTAACGTGGCCGAACACGAGCACGGCTGCGGATACGAGCACGAGCATCCGCACGGGGCGGACGGCGACGCGGGCTGCCACTGTAGTGGCTCCGGCTCCGAGCTGGTCCGTTTTTCGGTTACCGCACCGGATGACCTGCTGCGCCGTTTTGACGAACAGATCGCGCGCCGCGGCGACGTGGCCAACCGCTCCGAGGCCGTGCGCGACCTGATTCGCGCCTCGATCGCCAAGGAGCAGATGCGCACGCCCGATGAGCATGTTATCGGGTCGCTCACCATGATCTACGACCACCATACCGGCGACCTGACGCGCCGTCTGGACGAAGTGCAGCACGACTACACCGACGAGATCGTATCGACCATGCACGTGCATCTGGATCACCACAACTGCTTAGAGATTCTGGCGCTCAAGGGTCGCGGCGAGCGCGTCTACGAGCTGGCCGACCGTCTGCTGGGCCTGCGCGGCGTTAAGCACGGCGAGCTCACGTGCGCCGCCACCAAGCAGAGCCTGGGACTGTAGCGCACCTGCCAAAAAGGGACAGGTTTGTTGTGGCAGGTTTAGAAGTTTTACCGACCAAAATAAACCTGTCCCTTTTTGGTCGGTTTTGATGAGGGGTGTCGCATGCGGCATGTGCATATTCATGTGACGGGCATTGTGCAGGGCGTTGGCATGCGACCGTTTGTGTATCGCGAGGCCATGGCGCATGGCATTTGCGGATGGGTGCTCAACGCGGGCGACGGCGTGCATATCGAGGCGCACGCTCCGGCCGATGCGCTCGATGCTTTTGTTGCCGCGCTTTCTGAGCATGCGCCTGCGGCAGCCCGCGTTGAGCGAGTCGATATTGCGGATTTGGGGCCTGGCGGTTGGAGCGCTGCCGGTGAGCAGGGCTTTCGCATTGTGGCATCGCAGGACCAGACCGCGCACACGACGCTCGTCTCGCCCGATATCGCTACCTGTGACGATTGCCTGCGCGAGTTGTTCGATCCCGCCGACCGACGCTATCACTACCCCTTTATCAACTGCACTAACTGCGGGCCGCGCTTTACCATCATCCGCTCGCTGCCTTACGATCGAGCGGCCACCTCGATGGATTGTTTTCCCATGTGTCCCAAGTGCGCCGCGGAGTATGCCGACCCACTCGACCGGCGTTTTCACGCGCAGCCCGATGCCTGCTTTGATTGCGGGCCGCATATTACGTGGCGCGAGGCTGTGAACGGCAATGCGTGCGGGAATTCGTCCGCGACACCGGCCGTCGGCACCACACGCGAGGCCAGCGACGCCATTATCGACCGCTGTGTTGAGTTGCTGGCCGGTGGCGGTATCGTCGCCATCAAGGGGCTGGGCGGATTTCACTTGGCATGCGACGCCTCCAACGAGCAGGCGGTAGCCGAGCTTCGCCGCCGCAAACGCCGCAGCAACAAGCCGCTTGCCGTTATGGTGCGCGACCTTGCCGACGTTGAACGCCTGTGCCATGTCAGCGACGTTGAGCGCGGCTTGCTGACCGGCAGCATTCGCCCCATTGTGCTGCTGCGCCGACGTGCCGTTTGCGAGAGTGGAGATTCCCCCGACGCCCTCGCGCTCGCGCCGTCCGTCGCGCATGACCTTCCCGAGCTCGGTGTTATGCTCCCCTACACCCCGCTTCAGCATCTGCTGCTTGCCGCGGTAGAAGTCTGCGGTATGCACGCGCTCGTCATGACCAGCGGAAACCTGAGCGAAGAACCCATCGAGACCGACGACGACCTTGCCTGGAAACACCTCATTGCCGCCGGCATCGCCGACTCGTTGCTCGGTAACGACCGCGCGATCCTCTCGCGCTACGACGACTCTGTAGTGCGCGTGGTCGACGGCGCCGTTATGCCCGTGCGCCGCGCCCGCGGATACGCTCCGCAGCCGTTACCGCTGCCGGCATGCGACGGCACTGTACCCTGCATCCTCGCCTGCGGCCCGCAGCAAAAGGCGACGATTGCGCTCACTCGTGAAGGGGCGAACGGCGAGGTAACCTGTTTTGTGTCGCAGCATATCGGCGATGTTGAAAACGGCGGGACCTTCGATGCCTGGAACGCCGCGCGCACGCGCTTGGAAGATCTCTTTGACTTGGCGCCCGCCGCCTTGGCCTGCGATTTACACCCCAGCTATCTATCGGGCCAGTGGGCGCGCGAGCAGGCACGGGAGCACAATCTGCCGCTCGTCGAGGTGCAGCACCATCATGCACATATCGCGAGCGTAATGGCCGAGGCCATCGCCGCGGGCCAGCTTACAACCGACACGCGTGTCCTTGGCATCGCCTTTGACGGCACCGGCGCCGGCACCGATGGGACCATTTGGGGCGGCGAGTTTCTTGTTGCCAGCCTTGGCGGCTTTGAGCGCGCCGCGCATTTGCTCACCTGGGCGCTCCCCGGCGGGGCGGCCTCCGTACGCGACGCTCGACGCAACGCCTTTGCCCTGCTCAGTGAGCTCGGCCTGCTCGAGCACCCAGGTGCCGCTCGGCTTTTGGACAGTCTCGACGAGCAAACGCGCAGCGTGACAGCCACCATGATCGAGCGCGGCATCAACAGCCCGCGTACCAGCAGCATGGGGCGCCTCTTTGATGCCGCGGCAGCAATTCTGGGCATCTGCGACAAGGCAACCTACGAGGGCGAACCCGCCATCGAGCTTGAGGCCGCCGCCTGGCGCGCGTTCAGCAGTGAAAGTGCCTGCCCCACCGGCAATATGGCCAGCTTTTCCGTAACCGAATCATCCCGTCCGGACGACTGCCATGTTCTGAACTCCAGGCCGCTTTTTGAGGCGCTTTTGGAGGGAATCAGGACCGGCGTGCCCGCCGGCAAGCTCGCGCTCGACTTCCACGTCACCATCGCACGCGCGTCGGCCCGCATCGCAAGCGAGATCTGCGTCCGTGAAGACCTCGACACCGTCGCGCTCTCGGGCGGCGTGTTCATGAACCGACTTTTGCTTCAGCTCCTTACCCACGAACTCAAAGACGCCGGTCTTGCCGTCTTGGCCCCCCACGCCGTGTCCGTCAACGACGGCTGCATCGCCTACGGTCAGGCCGCCATCGCTCGCGCTCGCCTCGCGCAGACAGCATCGCGATAGGCTGTTTTGCCAGCCTGCGCGCCGCCGTCTCACAGGTGTAACGCGTTTGCTCGTGACTCCCGCGAGCGCTACCATCAACTGATGGGTAATTAGGCGCCTATCCAGCGCAAAACGTATAAAAGGGGAACATTATGTGCCTTGCCGTTCCCGGTAAAGTGGTCAAACGCGACGACGGCCTTAAGGCGACCGTCGACATGATGGGCATCGAGCGCCCCGTTTCGCTGCGTCTCGTACCGACGGCACAGGTAGGCGACTATATTCTCGTACACGCCGGCTTTGGCATCCAGATCGTCGACGAGCAGGAAGCGCAAGAAACGCTCGAGCTCGTTAACGCCATGACCGAACTGGCCGAAGAAGACCAACTGGCCAGCAATCCGGCCGAGGCATACTAGTGGCGGCCGGACAGCCGGCGCGCTCCGGTATCGACTTTTCGGCATTTCGCGACCCCAGGCTGGCTCGCGAGCTCATCGATCGTATTCAT
>CABMPS010000167.1 GCA_902388545.1 uncultured Collinsella sp. | reverse complement strand
AAAGCCCGCCGCCGGCACCTCGATGCCGTCGCCAAATGCGCCGGTAAAGATGGAGTCGTAACGGCCGCCCGAACCGACCGGATCGGGCAAGCCGCCGGCATAAGCCTTAAAGACCAGACCCGTGTAGTAATCGAAAGAGTTCATGATAGAGAAGTCGAACGACAGCACCTGGGCGTCCCCGGGAGCCAGGCCCTCGACCAGAGCACGCAGCCCACGCGTGAGCGGCGCGACGATACCGGCGGTCTCCAGCAGCACATCGACGCGGTCGAGCACTTCGGGGCCGCCGTGCAGGCGCGGCAGCTCGCTAATGGCGGCCTTGACGGCATCGGACTCGGCGCTTTCCGCCACGCGGGCATCGAGGCCCACAAAGTCGTTGGCGTGCACACAACGCAGGGCCTCGGCAGCCAGCTCGCGATCCTCGCACGCCGCGAGCAGCTCCTTAAACGGACGCACGCTACCTGCGATAATGCGCGCATCGGGCAGCGCCAGCTTGCGCACCGCCTCGGCCACGAGCGAGACAATCTCGCCATCGCCCGCGGTGTCGCCCGCACCGATAAGCTCAAAACCCAGCTGTGTAAACTGGCGCGAGCCGCCGGCATTGCGCTGGCACTCACGAACCACCGGTGCCTCGTAGCGAAGGCGCAGCGGCAGGTCGGCCGCGCGCATGCGGGTCGAGACCAAGCGCACGATCGGCAATGTGTTGTCGGGACGGACCACCAGCAGGCGACCGTCGTCATCAAAGAGCTTAAACGGCGTGTCCGCAATGCGGCCGCCTTCCTCGAGCGAACCCTTGTCCTCGAGCAGCGGCGTCTCGACCGGAAGGTAATGATGCTCCCTGAAGCAGCCCTTCACCGTCAGCGCAATCTCCTCGCGCGCCTGAGCCTCCTCGGGCAATATGTCCCGGAATCCCCACGGTGTGGCCGTCATCTGGTGAGCCTCCTCATGCTGTGTTTCATATAGAGCAGAAGACCGGCATAGCTCCGCCGGTCTTCTGGGTACTTTAGCATACTAGAGTGCTTGCGGGGAAAATCCGTCGCAGCCGCTCACACCGTATTCATCTGGAAACATAGGGTAGGTTGCCGCAACCCGACCCCACCTAGGCGCCAATCGCACGACGATACTCTGCCATTACCTGCGCATCGGCAGCTGCGGGGTCGGCAAAATAGCGCCCGTCATAGGTCTCGGCCGAAACAACTCCGCGATAGCCGCGCGCCACCAGCCTATCCAGGTCGGCGCGCATATCGCGGTCGCCGTCACCCCAGGCAAGATGCGTCGTGCCATCTGCCGCAACATCGACAAAATGCACGTGGGCGACATCATCGCCAAGCAGATCGAAATAATCGTCGATGGTATCCCCCGCCACCGCCATGGCGCCCATATCCAGACACGCCTTAAGTGCCGGATGGTCAACTGCCTCAATCATGCGCTTCGTGTCGGCCGCCGAGTTCACGATTATCGACTCAACCGGTTGTAGGGCCTCGAGCACCAGTCGCACGCCGCGTTCTCCCGCATGCTCGGCAATCGCACGCAGCATCGAGGCACTGCGACCCCACGCGTCCTCGATCGGCTCGTTTAAAAATGCCCAGCCACTCGAGACCATGACCTGCTCGGCTCCAAGTTCCGCCGCGATATCCACAACGTTCTTAAAGTACGCGAGCGTGCGGGTACGCGCTTCATTCCCGCGCGCCGCGATATTCCACGGCTTGGGGTTGTTCTGTTCGGGACAAAGCCCCACAATCCGAACTCCATACCGCTGTGACAGCTCCCGCACCTGCTCGATCGAATCGTATCCATGGCAATCGACATACAGATGCATCGCCCCGGTCCAAAGCTCGCAACACGTGTAGCCCGAGGCCGCAGCCGAGGAAAAGAATTCCTCAAGGTCAAAATAACGATGGCTGATATTCATGACGGCAAGCTGCGGATACTCCATCTTGTCCACCTTTCGGCAAAAGGGCGCCGCAGCACAATGTGCGCGACGCCCCCTCTTACATTGTTTTAATTATGACGGATGCCCTACTGAACACCAAGCACTCCAAAGAACGCGCCGGCGATGCTCACGAGTAGGATCACGAGCATAATGAGCAGCGGATTCATCTTCTTCTTGAGCATGAGATAGACGATTCCAAACAGCCCCATCGTGACAAAGCCCGGGAAGATTCCGTTGAGCAGCTCGGCCAGCGTCTGAGCGCCATCGCCCGCGCCGACCATGAGCGGAATGTCCACGGTGACCATCTCCATGGTCATAGCACCGATCACCATGGCGCCCATGATAGAGGCCATCTTGACGATCGTGTCCATAATGCCCGATTCCTGGACCTTGCTGATCATGTCCGAGCCAAAGCGATATCCCACAAACGTCAGCAGGTAACGAATGATGTAGTGAGGGACGTTGAACACGAGCAGGAACAAAATCGGGCCAAGAATAGAGCCCTGCAGCGCCAGCGACGTGCCGACACCCGTTGCCAAAACTCGCAGCGTGCCCCAGTAGAAGGCATCGCCCACGCCGGACAGCGGTCCCATCAAAGCAAGCTTGACATTAGAGATCGCGCTCGTGTCAAAGTTATCTTCAGTGGCGTTGACTTCTTCCATTGCGGCAGCAATAGACATGGGGAGCGTCGAAATGTACGGCGTGACGTTATAGAGCTCCATATGGCGCTTGAGTGCGGCCTTAAAGTCTGCATCCTGCGGATACAGCTTGCGAAGAATCGGCATAAGGGCCCACATAAAGCCGATATGGCCCATACGCTCGTAGTTCCAGGAGTGCTCATAGGGAATCGAGCGCCAGAACAGCTTCTTAAGATCTGCGCGGGTAATCAACCCGTCGTAGGAAGACTCAAACTTAAAACTCATCGAACCCACTCCCAATCGCAGGATCCTCGGTTGCCACTGCGGGCTGCTCCGCCTTTTTCTTCTCGCCCAAAACCGTCATCGCGACGACGATGATCGCGGCAAAGATCGCCACGCCCGTCGTGCTAATGCCAAAGTAGGCGACGAGGAAGAAGCCAGCGAAGAAGAACGGAGCCACCGTTTTGTTCATAATCATCTGCGCCAGCATCGCAAAGCCGAGTGCGGGCAAGAAGGCGGCGGCGACATCCATGCCGGTCTGAACGAAATCGGGGATGATGTTGAGCAGGCTGGCGACGGCATCGGCGCCAAAGAAGAATGCCAGGGGAATGATCAGCAGGCCGCACCAGCTCTGCGCGTAACCGGCGATGAGCATGTTGCGCGTGATGGCCTTGGTGTCTCCGTCCTCGACGTTTTTGTCGATACGGTGCACCAGCAGCAGCATGACCGGCTGGCCCAGGGCCGTATCGAGCGCCAGGACGATCGTTGCGATGGGAATGCCCAGGGTCAGGGCCGCCGAAGCGTCCGCGCCGGCCTGCATGGCAAGCGACACGCCCAGAATGGTTCCGGAAATCGTATCGGGCGGGTTATACGCACCGACCGAGATGGCGCCGACCATGGCAAGCTCCATCGTGGCGCCCATAATGGTGCCGGTCACCATGTCGCCCATGACAAGGCCGACCAACGGTCCGAGCACAATGGGGCGCTGAAGGTAACTCGTACCGGTCAGCCACTCGGAATAGCCCAAAAGGGCGATCAGGAAAATCAGGATCGTCTTGATAACCATGACAGCCCCTAACCGATGACCTTTGCGGCGTCAGTCTTCGCATCTGCCGGAATCATCTGAATGAACAGCTCATAGCCCTCGCCGAGCAGCTCCTTCACGTAGGCCTCGTTCTCGGGCGTGAGGAATACGCTCGTCGAGACCTGGCGGGCATCCTCGCTAAAGGCCACATTGCCGAGGTTGATCTTCTTGAAGCCCATCGCCTTGGCGACGGCACCGGCCTGCTGGATCGTCTCGCAAACCACGAAGAGCTTGTACTTGTCGGTCACACCGCTCTGAAGCGCCTTGACGGCGTCCTCGGTGTTTTTGACGACGACCTTGCAGCCCTCCGGCTTTGCAAGGGACAGGGCCTGCAGACGAAGCTTGTCGTTGAGGACCGTGTCGCTCACTAACAGGATGCAGTCGGCACCCAGAGCCGAGGTCCAGCTAACGGCAACCTGGCCGTGCAGCAGTCGATAATCTACACGAATCATCTGAATCATGATGTGCTCCCTAGCGATTAAAACTCATCGAGTTCGGCCTGCCCCAGCAGGTCGTTGACGTACTTGACCTTGGTGTCGTCCGCCTCGACGATCTGGCGAATGGCCTCATCGATCGGGGTGGAGTCGGGCACGAACAGCAGCTGAATAAGGAGCGGCAGGTTCATATTGGTCACCAGGTGCGTGTTGGGGCGCGTCTGGACGATCTTGGTGAACTCGTTGTTGACGCTGCCGCCAAAGAGGTCGGTGCAAACGACGACCTCATCGTCCGCGGCAAAGCCGTCCAGAATCGCTGCGGCCTCCTTGACCAGGTCCTCGTTTCCGTCGACATACATAGACAGCGCATGGACGTTCTCGCGCTCGCCCGAGAGTAGCCCAATGCTCTCGACGATTCCAGACGCAAAATGAGCATGGGATGCCACGATAAACTGCCTCATTCGATTCCCCTTTCTTGCGAATTTCGGCATAAAAATGCCCGGACGCATGCGCCCGGGCAGGGTGCTTCTTAAATGAGTGGTCAACTATTAGTAGTCGAACTGGTGATAGTAACGACGGTAGTTGAGGTTGTGCTTGGTGACCGTCTCGTAGTAAGCGGCAAGGCGATCGGTGATCAGCGAGGAGAGGATCCACGGAGACACGATGACGCGGAACTCGTCGTCAAGGCCGGGGATCGCGAACT
>CABMPS010000166.1 GCA_902388545.1 uncultured Collinsella sp. | reverse complement strand
ATGCGCTACGTTCCTACCAGGCTGTGGTTGCGGACGGACGAAATGCCCGTCCTAGTCCAAGACAGACGCGGTCAAAGGGATCCACGTAAGCGACCGCGTGCGCGCGGCGCGATCATGGCGCGTCCTAGATGTAAGCCGCACCGTCCGTTCTACTTTCTTTGGGGCAATACCGCCTCGCGGGCGAGCGGGCCAGTCGTGAAGGTGGCTGCGGCTTCCCGAGCAAACACCCCGGTGCGCAAGTGTGGGGTCAAATACCAGGTCAGCTGGTGGGAACAATCTGATATTCCGCGCAACGCACGGATCGTATACGACACAGAAGGCAGGGTAGTGGACATGGTGAGGGGCAGCTTGATGCACGCGGCTCGGTTAGGTGCTGGGACCGCAGCGGTCATCGCCGTTTTGGGCCTGAGCGGATGCGCGTTCAACCCGCTGTCTACGTTCACGACTCCCACGATCGACCAGATCGAGTACGAGACCGTCACGCCCGCGGTGTCGGATGATGCCCTGGTCACCCCCGGTACCCTGACGGTTGCCCTCGATACCTCCGATGCGCCGCAGGCCATGCAGGGCGCTGACGGCGAGCTCACGGGGTATGCAGTCGACGCTGCCCGCGCCCTCGCAAGCCGCATGGGCCTTAAGGTCGCCTTTGTCGATGCGTCCTCGGCAGGTTCCGCGCTCGGTGACAAAAAGGCTGATATCTTTATCGGCGAGATCAACTCCACGGATGGGGACGTTAGCTCGCTCGGCACCTGCCTGTACGATGCCGCTTCCGTGTTCGGTAAAACCAGCGATGGTGGGTCGCTAAGCGTTTCCACCGATACCCTTAACACGTCTACTCTGGGTGTCCAGATGTCCTCGGCCTCGCAGGAGGCGCTTGCTAAGCAGAGCATCACCGCCAACCAAAAGACCTACTCCAACATCAACGAGTGCTTTGAGGCACTCGAGTCCGGCGAGGTCGACTATGTAATCTGCGACTCCACGGCCGGCGGCTACCTTGCACGCCTGATGAGCGAGGTCTCCTATGCCGGTTCGCTCGAGGCGCCCTCGACGCTTGGTGTTGCGGGCCTCTCGTCCAATGACGAACTGTGCCGTGCCGTGAGCGATGCCCTCGACGGTATTACGGCCGACGGCACGCTCGAGGCGGTCCACTCTGTCTGGTATGGCAGGATGCCCTACGACCTCACCACTAAGACGGTTTCGGGCGCTAACGTGCAGCCGGGCGACTCTGAGTCCAGTGAGACCGCATCCTCCGGCAGCGAGTCCTCCGATTCCAACAATGAGACCGCATCCTCCGAAGACAAATCGTCCAGCCAGGAAGACACTATCACCGACGACGACATTAACAAGCTCAATAGCTAGTTATTGCTAGGGGTGGCGTCTCCTACGCGCTAGGAGGGACGCCTCTTCACGGTTTCAACACGCATCGCCGGGCTCTCCCAACAGGGGAGCCCGGCTTTTTCGTTTCCAAAAAACCAGCAGGTCAAAGACATTTTTTAGGTGCAAAAGCAAAGTCGCCGTCGCTCTTCCATAGCGCACTTTGCCACAGAAAAGTGCAAGACTTCGGTATGCGGTATCAAGCAATCGTTATTCGGGTCTTTAGGAATCCGCGTGATTAAATGCACGGCAATGGGTACATAGCCAGTACAGTAAGTCCCCGAGGCAGATTGGAGCCACGTATGGATATCAAGGTTTCTGGACGCAAGACGACGGTAACCGATGCTCTGCGTGCGCATGTGGATGAGAAGATCGGCGAGGCGCTCAAGGTTTTCGATATCGAGCCCATGACAGTCGACGTCGTGCTTCGCTATGAGAAGAACCCCTCGAACCCCAACCCGGCAATCGTCGAGGTTACGGTTCGTGCCCGCGGTTCGGTGATTCGCGTTGCCGAGCACGGTGCAGATATGTACGCCGCCATCGACCTCTCCGCCGATAAGGTCACCCGCCAGCTGCGCAAGTTCAAGACCAAGGTCGTGGACAACCGCCAGGGCGGTGCCAGCGCAGCGGATGTCGCGCCGGTCGAGCGCGTCGAGGATTTGGCCGACCTGCTGCTGCCCGAGGAGGAGGACGACCTGCTCGTCCGCGAGAAGGTCATCGATGTCACCCCGATGACTGAGGAGCAGGCGCTGGTGCAGACCGATCTGCTCGGCCACGACTTCTACGTGTTCGAGAACGCGACGACTGGCCTCATCAATGTGGTGTATCACCGTAAGAATGGTGGATATGGCATCATCAAGCCCCGTATCGAAACACTTGACGAGTAAAATACGTTAACTTGCATGAGTTAACGGCCGGCGGTCATCCCATGCGGATGGCCGCCTTTTTTACGTAAGGAGTCGCTTTGATGGACAAGGCTGCATCTACCGGCCATTCAGACCGCTGCCGCATCGTCGTCGATACCTGCTGCGACTTTAGCCCCGAGGTCGCCGCGAACCTCGATGTCGATATCTTGGGCTTCCCCTTTATCATCGATGGCGAGGAGCGCACGGACGATATCTGGTCGAGCATCAGCCCTAAGGAGTTCTACGACCGCATGCGTGCCGGCGCTCGCGTGTCCACCTCCGCCGTGTCGCTCGGTCGCTATATCGAGTTCTTTACCGAGTGCGCCAAAGAGGGCACGCCTACGGTCTACCTGTGCTTTACCTCGGCGCTGTCGTCGAGCTACAACTCCGCGTGCCAGGCGGCGGACGCCGTGCGCGCCGAGTATCCTAACTTTGAGCTGTACGTGGTCGACAACGCTCTGCCCTGTGCGACCGGCGAGCTCTTGGCGCTCGAGGCCGTCCGTCAACGCTCAGCGGGACTCACCGCCAAGCAGCTGGTCGACTGGGCAAACGAGGCCAAGACCTATGTCCACGGCTACTTTACGCTCGAGAGCTTTGACGCGCTGGCTGCCGGCGGCCGCATTCCGCCCGCGGCGGCACAGCTCACGGCAAAGCTCGACGTCAAGCCCGAGCTCTCCTACGACCTTGCCGGCTCGCTGTCGCTGATCGGCGTCAACCGCGGCCGCAAGAAGGCGCTCAAGTCCATCCTCAAGTCGTTCCGTGAGAACTACGTGCCCGATCGCACTATGCCCATCGCCATTATGACTGCCGATGCCGAGAAGGACGGCGACTGGCTCGAAGCCGCCATCCGCAAGGAGGAGGGCTGCGCCGACGTCACGATTATCCGTAGTTCCGTCGGTCCTACCATCGGCTCGCACGTGGGGCCCGGCATGGTGGCACTTGCGTTTTGGGGCAAGAACCGCGCCGAGAAAGCATCGCTTTCCGACCGCATCGCCCGCCGCGTGCGCGGCCAGTAGGCAAGTAACGCGGCCGTAATCGCCCTCAACTCACAGCCCAAACGCTGGCACCGAGTATTCAACCTGGTAATAACACCCAACCCAAAAGGAAAGGTTTCATGGCAAACAAGCTCTCCGTCGCATTTATCGGCACCGGAATCATGGGTGCCCCCATCGCCGGCCACATCCTGGATGCCGGCTATCCCGTCACGGTCAACAACCGTACCAAGTCCAAGGCCGCCGCGCTTATCGAGCGCGGTGCCGTTTGGGCCGATACGCCGGCAGATGCCGTGGCGAACGCCGACGTCGTCTTTACCATGGTGGGTTTTCCCTCCGAGGTCGAGGAGCTCTACCTGGCGGGCGACGGCCTGCTCGCGTGCACCAAGCCCGGCGCGGTCCTGATCGACCTCACCACAAGCTCGCCCGAGCTGGCGCGCGACATTGCCGAGGCCGCCCAGGTTTCTGGTCGCATGGCGTTTGACTGCCCCGTCACCGGCGGCGAGTCGGGCGCTATCGCCGGTACGCTCACGGCTATTGTGGGCGCTACCGAGAACGACATCGCGCCGGTCCGCGACATCCTTGCCACCTTTGCGGCCAACATCTGCTGCTTCGACGGCGCCGGCAAGGGCCAGGCTGCCAAGCTCGCCAACCAGGTGTCGCTGGGCGCCTGCATGGTCGGCATGGCAGACGCCATGGCATTTGCCGAGCTGAGCGGCCTTGACCTGGAGAAGACCCGCCAGATGATCCTGGGCGGTACCGGTAAGTCCGGCGCCATGGAGAGCCTGGCTCCCAAGGCGCTCGACGGCGACTACAAGCCCGGCTTTATGGTCGAGCACTTCATTAAGGACCTGCGTCTGGCGCTCGCCTACGCCGATGACCGCGAGCTCGCGCTGCCCGGCGCCGACGTGGCCTTTACGCTCTACGACATGCTCGACGCCATCGGTGGTGCCAAGCTGGGCACCCAGGCCATCACGGTCCTCTACAAGGAGGAGGCCGACGCCATCGCCGCCGGTCTGGACTGGTCGCAGTATCGCCCCGAGGAGCACGGTGCCCACGAGGACGGCTGCGGTTGCGGCGAGCACGGCGAGGACCATGAGTGCGGTTGTGGCCATCACCACGGCGAGGACCACGAGTGCTGCGGCGGCCACGGCCATGACGACGGCCACGAGTGCTGCTGCGGCCACCATCACGGGGAGTAGCGCCCATGAGCTGGACGTTCGTGGTGCTTGCGCTGCTGCTCTTTCTCTTTGCGATCTACATCGGCTTTTTGTGCGGCCAGTGGGCGTGCGAAAAGCGCGTCATCACCAAGCGCGACTACTGGATCGCCAACTTTGCGGGTGCGGCGGCAGTCGTCCTGCTGACCTGGGTGTTTTCGCTGTTCCCGCTGGTGCAGTTTGCGCCGATCGGCTGGCTCGGCGGCTTTATCGCCGGTCTTAAGATGAGCTTTGGCGAGTCCGTTGGCCCGTGGCGCAAGCACGACGAGGTCTTTAACGTCAACAAGGCCCATCGCGCCGCCGCCGACGCGGGCGACGCCGAGGAGC
>CABMPS010000165.1 GCA_902388545.1 uncultured Collinsella sp. | reverse complement strand
CGAGGCCTCGGCGGACGAAAGCGCCGCCGCCATGGTGCCGGAGCCATAGGTCACGTCGAGCTTGGGCAGGGATTCCCCCGCGCGGGAGGCCGCGATCAGGTCGTCCTCGAACCCTTCCGGGATAAAGAACACGCAATCGGCACTACCCTTGGCGCTGTTGCTCTTGGAGAGCGCGTCGGCAAGGTCGTACGTGTCGTCGCCGACGCCCGTGACCAGGTCAAAGCGTGAGCCCAGGTGCTTGGTAAGCGCCCGCGAAAGGTCGCTATTGTCGCGGTCGACCACGATCACGTTGGTGTCGTAAGGCTTGTACTCGGTAAGCTGAGACGAATTCCAGCTGACGGAGGCCGCGATAAACACACCCAACAGCGAAATGAACACCGTGTAGATGAGCAGATAGAGCGGGTGCGCGAGCGCCATGCGAAGCGCGGTCTTAAAGGTGCTCATAGCGGCTCCTTCCAAAGATCAGCGTAGCGGCGGCGACAAACACCAGGGCCATCAGGACGAGCGCGCCGGCGCGAACAGCGAAGGGCCCCAGGTCCTCAAAGAAATACAGGCGATTGAACATATCGCAGATGAGCTTGACGGGGTTGAGCCAGCACTCGACCGGACAAGCGCGGGCGACGTCGTCGGCAAGCGCCATCGCCGGCTCGCCGTAGAGGCCGGCGAACAAAGCGCACGTGGTGGCAAAGCCCGTGAGGATGCCCGACTTGGATGCCTTGCCGCCCTTAACGGGAAGCGTGCCCACAAAGAGCCCCAGGCCCGTGGCGGCAAGCGCGGATGCAGCCCCGCCCAGCAGGCACAACCCCTCGCGCCCGCCAAAGTCGACGCCCACGACCAGGTGCACGTAGCCGATCGCAACCGCCATCGATGCAAAGGAAACCAGCCACGAGCCGACAAAAATGCCGGCCAGCGACGCCGTCTTGGAGACGCCGCCCACGCAGCGACGCGCGCCGAGGCCGGACAGGTTGGGCTGCAGATCGACGACGGCCAGGGCCGCAAACTCGGCAGACATCATCGCGACCAGGCCAAAGAGTGCGAAATAGTAGATGGTCGCAGCGTCGGGCGTGGTGCGCGTAAGGCTCACGCGACGGGTGCCGCCCTCGAGCGATAGGGCGCGCGCAACCGCCTCCGGATCGGCGAGCGCCGCCGGATCATCTTGAGCAATCTGGGCCATGAGCTCGGCATTTTGCGTATACGAGCTTGCTACCGTCTCCAGAATGCTGCGGTCGGTGAGTACCGACGACGCACGCGAGCCGTCATAGCTCGAAAGCAACGTGAGTTTGGGCGTGCCCGCGTCGTCGACCGTATAGATGCCCGCGACCTCGCCGGCCTTGAGTGCCTTGCGCGCGGCAGCCAAGTCTTCGTACTCGCTCACATCGAGCAGTTGATCGTCGCCCTCCCTGGCAAGCGAGGTCGCCACGTCCTTAAAGGACGAAGCGCCCCAGGTTTCGTCAGCGACAACGGCTACCGGCACCGGGTCGATCTTGCCGTCAGAGCTCAGGTTCGCAAACATAAACATGAACATCGTTGAAAGCGCGACGGGAAAGATCGCGCCCCAGACCCATGTGCTCGGCCGGCGCAATAGCGTCTTGGCCGTGGTTATGATGGTGTTGAACATGGCTGCCCCCTAGTCGCGCAGCTCGCGGCCGGTGATCTCGAGGAACACATCGTTGAGCGTGGGCGGCTCGCTCCACACGCGGCCGAGCGCCACGTCGGCGGCGCGCAGCGTGTCAAGGATGTCGACCAAGTTGTGCGGGCTCGCTTCGCAGGTGCAGACAAGCTCGCCGTCGGACAGCTCAACCGAAAGCACATGCTCGAGGGCGCGCAGTCGCTCGACCGTGGCGGGCTCGACGGCGCCGACCTCGACGGTCACGCGCTCGCCCATCTGAACCATGCGCTTGAGCTCGTCGTTAGTGCCCTGCGCCAGCACGCGCCCACCATCCATGATCATGATGCGGCTGCAGATCTGCTCGACTTCCTCCATGTAATGGCTGGTATACACCACCGTGGCGCCTTCGCCGCGCAGGCGGCAGATGCCCTCCAGGATGGCGTTGCGGCTCTGTGGATCGACTGCCACCGTAGGCTCGTCAAAAAAGATGAGCTCGGGCTTGTGCGCGATGCCGCAGGCAATGTTGAGGCGGCGTGCCAGGCCGCCCGAGAGCTTGCCGGGGCGGAACTTGGTAAAGTCGCCCAGGCCGACAAAGTCGATCGCCTCGTCCACCAGCGCGCGGCGGCGTTTGCGGTCGTTGACGTAAAGACTGCAGAAATAGTCGATGTTCTCACGCACGGTAAGCTCGTCAAACACCGCCACCTGCTGCGGCACCACGCCGATGCGGCGCTTGAGGTCGTAGCGCGTGGGCGTCATGGGTTCACCGAACAGCTCGATAGTGCCTTTGTCGTAGGCGAGCAGCTGCAGAATGCAGTTGATGGACGTGGTCTTGCCCGAGCCGTTGGGGCCCAGCAGGCCAAAGATCTCGCCGGGGGCGATGCTCAGATTAAAGTGGTCGAGCGCAATAAGATCGTCGTAGCGCTTGACGAGATTTTCGACGTGGACGATGTCTGTCATGAGGCGGCCCTTCTGTTGATTGCGGCCCGGTACGATTGCATCATCGCAGGAGCGGGCGGCGCGCGCCAGTGAGCTTTGTCACGAGTGCGAGGGTCTTGGTCGTGCGGCCTGCCGACGCCCCCGCTTTGCCACGCGGGAGGAATGTCACGGTTGCGCAGGCGGCCCCTCCACCATGCGCGGCTTCGCGTACAATACCCGTATGAACAGGCTTTTCGACAAATTGATCGTGCTGGCGTGCTGTATTGCGGCCGCCATGGGTCTTGCTGTGAACGCTCACCTGGTCGCGGCGTTTTGCCTTGGCGTTATTGCCACCTCGCTAGCCGAGGTCGCACGGGGGAACCGCGCCCGCCGTGCGAGCGAGGCCGCGAGCTACGTTTACGTCATCGCGGCTGTCTTCGTGCCGCCGTTTGTGCCGTTTGCGCCTCTCGCCCTCTATGACATCGCGCGGCGCGTGCGCCGTGAGCACGCCTGGATCGCGCTGGGCATTGGCGTCGTCTTTGTCTTTGCGCTCGTCGCGGACCTTCGCACCGACGCGCTCACCGCCCGAACGCTCCTGCTGACCGCCATCCTTTCGGTTGCCGCCACCTTGCTATCGCTACGTACCGCCCAGTTAGAGCGCGAGCAGCAGCGCATGCGCCGTACCCGAGACGAGCTGCAGGAACGAGCCCTCGCGCTCGAGGCGCGCAACCGCGACCTTGCCGACCGCCAGGACTACGAAGTCGAGCTCGCGACGCTCGCCGAACGCGCCCGCATCGCGCGCGAGATCCACGATAATGTCGGGCACCAGCTCACGCGTGCCTCGCTGCAGACCGAGGCCCTGCGCGTCGTGCACGCCGACGAGCCCGGCGTCGCCGCCGATTTCGCCGACGTCAAACGCACGGTTGACGAGGCGCTCCAGCTCGTACGTGCCAGCGTCCATGCGCTCAACGACAACGCCGTCGACCTTTCCGTGCAGCTCGAACGCATTGTTGAAGGCGTGCGCTCGGACGGCGGCCCGCAGATTGAGCTTGAAGTTATGGCCGAGCATGCGCCCGCAAATGTCGCCAACTGCTTTGCGGCGGTCCTGCGCGAAGCGCTCTCCAACACCATGCGCCACGCTTGCGCCCATGCTGTCACCATACGGTGCATGGAGCATCCGTCGTTTTACCAGCTCATCGTTACCGACGATGGCGTGGGCGGGGTTCAAGCAAGCGGCCGCGGCGCCGCGGAGGGCATGGGGCTCGCCTCCATGCGCGAGCGCATCGAGGCGCTTGGCGGCACCTTCACCGCCGGCCCGCTTGCCGGCGCCGGCGGCTGGCGCGTGTTTGCCACCGTTCCCAAACAGCAAGGAGATGAGGACCGATGAGGCTCATTGTTGTCGACGACGACCGCTTGATGGTCGATTCGCTCAAGATTATCCTGGGCGCCCAGCCGCAGATCGAGGTGGTGGGCACCGGCGCCAATGGCGACGACGCGGTCGCGCTCTACGCCGAGCACGCGCCCGACATCGCGCTGCTCGACATCCAGATGCCGGGACGTGACGGACTTTCGGCGGCACGCAAAATCCTTGAGCGCGACCCTGCGGCGCGCGTGGTGTTTCTGACGACATTCTCGGATGACGAGTACATTGTGTCGGCGCTCAAACTGGGCGCCCGCGGCTACCTGATTAAAACCGATGTCGCCGCCATTCCTCCGGCGTTGGCGCAGGTCATGAGCGGCAAACGCGTGCTCGAGGGTAAGGCGATCGAAGATGTTGACTTTGACGGGATGGGCAACAAGACGGGCGCGCCCCACCGGCCCGCGGCCTTTGCCGGTCTGACCGACCGCGAGTTCGAAGTCGCCGAGCTCATCGCCCGCGGTCTCGATAACAAGGAAATCGCCGCCACCGCCTATATGGGCGAAGGCACGGTGCGCAACCACATCAGCTCGATCCTTGCAAAGATGGGCCTGCGCAACCGCACGCAGATCGCCATCGCCTACCTGCGAGGGTAATTACCCAACGGTCAACCGCCCCGGCACAGCAAAATGGCTGTAACCGATTTAATGCCATTTCAAAACTACGCCGGATTACTACGATGAATCGCCCGCCTTCGACCACGGCAAATTGCACGCTTCCAAAACCGCAGGTAGAACGCTTGCGATATTTAGAAAAATGCAGTCATGGTCGGGAATGTCGAGTTCATCGTAGTAAACCGGCATAGTTTTGTTCGGGCGGCCCTGCGCGAGTGCCTCCGCAAGCCTTGCGAGACCAAAATGATCTGCTTTCTTCCGCCCGCGGAGATCGGCTG
>CABMPS010000164.1 GCA_902388545.1 uncultured Collinsella sp. | reverse complement strand
TTCCAGATACGCGAACCGCTGTGCCCCCAGTCCGCGATAATTTGCTCGAGGCCTATGAGCATGGCGACAACATGCGTGCGCGCCGCAATATGCTTTCGGCGGCGTATAAAGCGGGTGTTGCCTTTACGCGCTCATACGTGGGCTACGTGCATGCCATTGCACACAGCCTGGGCGGACGATACGGGATTCCGCACGGCTTGGCCAACGCGATCATCCTGCCGCACATGCTTCGCGCTTATGGTGACGCCGCCGCCCCCAAGCTCGCCGATCTTGCTCGCATGGCGGGCATTGCGCCGGCTACCGCGCAGGACGGTCTTGCGGCCGAGGCCTTTATCGATTGGGTCGACCGCATGAACGTTGCCCTGGGTATCCCCAAATATGTGACAGGCATTCGCCGCTCCGACATTCCCGAAATGGCAACGCACGCCGATGCCGAGGCTAATCCGCTGTACCCCGTTCCGCTTTTAATGGACCGCTTGGAGCTCGAGCGTATGTACGAGGTCGTCGCGGGTGGTATGCTTGAGGACGAGAACTAGGAGGGCGCCATGAACACCGAGGAAATTGCGCGCATCGTCGGCGATCAGCGCGCCTACTTTAAGACGCACGCCACGTTTGATGTCGATGCTCGACGTCGTGCGCTCGTGAGTTTACGCGATGCGGTACGGGCCCACGAGGCCGATATTGCCCATGCGCTCAAGACCGATTTGGGAAAGTCGCATGACGAGGCCTATATGTGCGAAATCGGCACCTCGCTTTCCGAGATTCGTCATCAGATCGCGCATGTGGCTCGATGGAGTCGTTCGCGCCTGCGTCCGTGTGACCTTGCCAACGCCGTGAGTGTGTGCAAAACGCAAGCCGTGCCCTATGGCGTCACGCTCATCATGGCTCCATGGAACTATCCGTTTTTGTTGACGCTCGAGCCACTCGCCGGCGCCCTTGCCGCGGGCAATACTGTGGTCATCAAGCCGAGCGCCTATGCTCCTGCATCGAGCGCGGTGCTCAAGCAAATCTGCGAAGAGCCATTTGATCCGCGCCTGGTGACGGTTGTCGAGGGCGGGCGGGCCGAAAACGAAGCGCTACTCGATGAGTGCTGGGACAAGATCTTCTTTACCGGTAGCGTTCCGGTCGGCAAGCTCGTCATGGAGCGCGCAAGTAAAAACCTTACGCCCGTGACGCTTGAGCTGGGCGGAAAGAGTCCCTGCATCGTGGATGCGACGGCAAACTTGAAGGTTGCGGCACGGCGTATCGCCTTTGGTAAATGGCTCAACGTGGGGCAGACCTGCGTGGCGCCCGACTACCTGCTGGTCGATACGAGCGTGCACGACGAGCTGCTGGGCCTCATCAAGGAGGAGGTCCGCCGTATGTTTGGCGAGCATTCGCTCGATAACGAGGACTACGGACATATCGTCAACGCCAAGCATTTCGTGCGCGTGCGCGGGCTGATCGACTCCGATAAGGTTGTGCTGGGAGGCACGGCGCGCGAGTCGTCGCTCAAGATTGAGCCGACGATCCTAGACGGCGTGGCCCCCGATGACGCCGTGATGCAGGAGGAGATTTTCGGCCCCATCTTACCGGTGCTGACGTTTGAGAGCTTAGACGAGGCCGAAGCGTTTATTACGGATCGTCCGACGCCGCTGGCCCTGTATATCTTTAGCCAGGATCGCGCGGCTCAGCAGCGCTTTGTGCGCTACGTGCCCTTTGGCGGCGGCTGTGTTAATGACACCATTATGCATTTGGCTACGAGTCATATGGGCTTTGGCGGCATGGGAGCGAGCGGTATGGGGCAGTACCATGGACGCGAGAGCTTCGATACGTTTAGCCACAAGAAGAGCATCGTGAACAAGGCAACGTGGTTGGACGTGCCATTCCGCTATGCCCCTTATGCAAGCTGGAAGCACAAGTTCGTGCGCATGTTTGTGCATTAGAATCAGATAAGGATGAATTTATGTCCGCACGGGCCCGTAGACTTCTCGATAAGGTTGAGTGCCGGGTATCCCGGCCGTTAGAGGAGCTGCTATGTACGAGCCTTCACGTGTTCTTCTGTCGTTTCACATTGCGGGATTTCAGTATGCCGACGGCGCCTTGGTCTTGGGCGATCTTAAAGCGGGCGATAAACTGACGCTGCGTGCCGAACGTGATAATCCTCACGACCCCGAGGCGGTTGCGATCTATTATGGCAAGACCAAGCTTGGCTATGTTCCGGGAGACGAGGTTGGCCCGCTGTCCTTGATGATGTATTACGGGCATGGGGACGTATTTGAAGCCCGTGTGCAGCAGGTTGCTCCCGAGCGCAGCCCGTGGCATCAGGTGCGCGTTGGACTCTATGTGGTGGATGCCCGCTAGTCGGCAATGGAGGCGGTCATGGTTGATGACGACGACCTGTTCGATCTGACAGACGATCCGTTTGAGTGGGATATGCTGCTCGATGACGATGAGTTGGAGCAGGACCGGAAGAAGCGGCAGGACAAGAACGCCCAGGGTGATGCGTCGAAAAAGAAAGACAAACGCCGCCGAGGTCCGTTCGTCGGGCTCTTTGGCTAACCGACGCGCCAAAGCGTCTGTATACTAGGCACGTGTTAGACACGTTGCGAAATGAGGATACAGACGATGATGTGGTTTACCGCCGACCTGCACCTGGGCGATACGAATATCTTGCACGATATGGATCGGCCGTTTGATTCGGTCGAGGAGATGAACCGCAAGGTCATCGATGCCATCAATGAGTGCGTGGCGACGGACGACCGTCTCTATATTTTGGGTGACTTTACCTATCGTTTGCCCCTGGCGGAGGCGGTGCGCCTGCGCGAGCGTATCGAATGCCAGAACGTGACGCTCATCCGTGGTAACCATGACGGCGACTGGGAAGATCCGGACGCGCCGCGCATTTGGGATGAGGTACGCGATTATCTGGAGGTTGCTCCCGGTTACGCTAAGGGTCATCGCCTGGTGATGAGCCATTACCCCATGCTCAGCTGGAATGGCAAGGCGCGCGGCGCCATCATGCTGCACGGGCATATCCACAGCAGGGGAGACCGCGCCAACGCGCGCAACCGCGATCGCCCCATTCTTCGCTACGATGTGGGCCTCGACGCCAACGACTACAAGCCCGTAAGCCGAGACCAGATCCTAGGCTTTTTTGGACTGTAATTCTCGAACCACCACAAGATGGGCCAGGCACCTTTACCGTGGTTCTGGCGCCGTTGCCATTATGGCAGCGGCGCCTTTTTTGTCCGCGCGGCGCGGTAGAGTGTAGACGGTTTAAATTTGCGTCCATCGAGGAGCTGCCATGAACGAGATCAAGTGCCCGCATTGCGGCGAAGTGTTTAAGGTCGATGCGTCCGGCTATGCGGATATCGTCAAACAGGTGCGCGATGCCGAGTTCTCGCGCGATCTTGATGAGCGTGTGAAGGCGGTCCAGCGCGAGGGCGAGCAGGCGCTGGAGCTTGAACGCTCGCGTTCGACGGCCGCTTTGCAAAAGGCGGAGTCCCAGCGTAACGCCCAGCTTATCGAGCAGAAGAATGCCGCAGCTCAACAGCTGGCACAAGAGGTCGCCAAGCGCGATGCCGAACTTGCCAAGCTGCGCGCCAAGCTCGAGGGCGCTGCTGCAGAGCGCGAGAGCGCAAGCCAGCGTGCGGCGGTAGAGGCCCGCGCCGATGCTCAAAAGGAGAATGCCGAGCTCCAGCGCGAAATCGACAGCTTGCGTGCACAGTTGGGACGTAAGGATGACGAGGCCAGGCTTGCCGAGTCGGAGGCGCGCAACGCTGCTCAAAGCGATCTGGCCGCACGCGATGCGCAGATTGCCGAGCTGCAGGCCAAGCTTGCCGCGGCGGACAAGGCCCAGGAGATGGCGCTCGCCGCTGCTACGGCTGAGTCGCAGCGTGAGCTCGATGCCGCTCGCAGCGAGGCCGAACGTACGCTTGCTGACTATCAGGCGAAGGTGCAGGAGAAGTTTTCTGCCGCAAAGGCTCAGTCTGAGCAGGAGGCCGAGGGCCTGCGCGTCCAGCTACGCGAGCAGGAGCTGACGGCAAAAATGAACCTGTCAGAGGCGGTTGCCGCGGCGGAGCGAGAGCGCGACGAGGCGCGTGCCAAGCTGACGAACGAGCTGGCGGTGCGCGATTCGCGCGAGGAGCAGGCCAAGGCGGCACACGAGCTCGAACTTGCGCAGACCAAGCGCGCGAACGAGGAGCTGATTCGCTATAAGGATGAAGAGATTGAGCGCCTTAAGGACATGAAGGTCCGCCTGTCCACCAAGATGGTGGGCGAGTCGCTCGAGCAGCACTGCGAGACCGAGTTTAACCGCCTACGCATGACGGCGTTTCCCAACGCGTACTTCGAGAAAGACAACGATGCGTCCGAGGGCACCAAGGGCGACTTTATCTTCCGCGAGTGTGACGCGAGCGGCAGCGAGATCATTTCGATCATGTTCGAGATGAAAAACGAGAACGACGAGACCGCGACCAAGCATAAGAACGAGGATTTCTTTAAGAAGCTCGATCACGATCGTCGCCAGAAAGGCTGTGAGTACGCGGTGCTCTGCACGTTGCTCGAGCCCGAGAGCGAGCTTTATAACGCAGGAATCGTGGACGTGAGCTATCGCTACGAGAAGATGTACGTGATCCGCCCACAGTTTTTCATTCCCATGATTACGCTGCTGCGCAACGCCGCCATGGGTTCGCTTCGCTATAAGCAGGAACTGGCGGAGTACAAACAGCAAAATATCGATGTCACGAACTTCGAAGCCAAGATGGAGAAGTTCAAGGATGGCTTCTCGCGCAACTACAACTTGGCGAGTAAGCAATTCGAGTCGGCAATCAAGGAGATCGATGCCGCCATTAAGCAGCTCGAGAAGACCAAGGACGACCTGCGCCGCAGCACCGAGAACCTGCGTCTTGCCCACAACAAGGCCGATGA
>CABMPS010000163.1 GCA_902388545.1 uncultured Collinsella sp. | reverse complement strand
GAGGTAACGCCGCAGCGCAAGACATATAAAACCACTTTAGTTCGTTAGAGTCAAGCAAAATCTCAAACTTTTTTTCGCGCGGGCCTCAATTTGTCACGCTGCACTGCAAGCATCAGCGCTTCTCGTGCGATCGATTGGCTTTTCGATCACATCGAACCCAGCACCGAGCTCCCTCAAAAGCGAACGCACCCATTGGGCACAGTCGTAGTCGGCAAACGAGATGCTCAGCATGCGCGCCACCTGGTTAGAAGTTCCCACCTCATAAAATCGCTCAAGCGCCACAAGCCCCTCGTGCGCCACAAAGGTCTCGACCACATGCGGCGACTCCTCATAGCACCATTGCGTCAATGGTCCCTCACTCGTCTGCCGAACCACCAAGCCACCCATACCCGACGGCTCGCACGTTACCAGCAGCTGCTCCCCGCCCTCATCGCTCTGGAACAAAACAACCCGCTCGTCGAACAGCTCCATCACATCCCCTTTCTCTTGCTCTTAGTTAGCAAAAGCATAGCAGGTAGATGCATGTATACAGAACGTCTGTTCGTGTGTTTTCTATCGAGCTGTCCTCACGGCATGGTATAGCCGTACACAAAAAGGGCGCCCCTAAAAGGAGCGCCCTCGCAAATCGCCTATGCAGCTAGTTTACGCGACCGGCTCGATCTTCTCGAGGCCGCCCATGTAGGGACGCAGAACCTCGGGGATCGTGATGGTGCCGTCGGCGTTCTGGTAGTTCTCCAGAATGGCAGCCATGGTACGACCAGCCGGCAGGCCGGAACCGTTAAGGGTGTGCAGGTAGCGCGAACCCTTGAAGTTCTCGGGGTCGCGATACTTGATGTTGGCACGACGGGCCTGGAAGTCGCCGCAATTGGAGCAGGAGCTGATCTCCTTGTAGGCGTTGTAGCTCGGCAGCCAAACCTCGATGTCGTAGGTCTGACGGGCAGAGAAGCCCAGGTCGCCGGTGCACAGGCTAATCACGCGATACGGCAGGCCAGGTACTCGGCCTCGGCGGTCATGCTCTCGAGCTCCTCGTCGGACTCCTCCGGCTTGGCAAACTTAACCATCTCGACCTTGTCGAACTCGTGCTGGCGAATGATGCCGCGGGTGTCGCGACCGGCGGAACCGGCCTCCTCGCGGAAGCAGGGGGTGAAGGCAGTGTAGCGGCGAGGCAGAGTGTCGGCGTCCAGAACCTCACCGGCATGCAGGTTAGTCAGTACGACCTCGGCGGTAGGGATCAGGAAGTTGTCGCCCGAGACGTGATAGGCGTCGTCCTCAAACTTGGGCAGCTGGCCCGTACCGAACATGGTCTGACGCTTGACGACGATGGGCGGCCACCACTCCTTGAAGCCACGGCTCGTGTGCGTATCGAGGAAGAAGTTGATAAGGGCGCGCTCCAGGCGGGCGCCGGCGCCACCGAGAACGGTGAAGCGGCTGCCGGAGAGCTTGTTGCCACGCTCGAAGTCGAGGATGTCCAGATCGGTGCCCAGATCCCAGTGCGGCTTAAAGTCGAAGTCGAACTCGCGCGGGGTGCCCCAGCGGCGACGCTCGATGTTCTCGTCCTCGTCCTTACCGTACGGGGTGGCCTCGCACGGAATGTTGGGCAGGTGAGACATGAAGTCGTACTGCTCCTGCTCAAGAGCGGTACGGCGCTCGGCCAGACCGTCGATCTTCTCGTTGACGGCGCGCACGGCCTCCTTGGCGGCCTCGGCCTCGTCCTTCTTGCCCTCCTTCATCAGGGCGCCAATCTTCTTGGACTCGGCGTTACGCGTGGCCTGGAGCTCCTCGACCTCGGTGATGACGGCACGGCGCTCGTCGTCGAGTTCAAAGAACTTCTCGCGATCCCAAGACGTCTGGCGATTTGCCATGGCGGTATCGATGGCATCGGGGTTCTCACGAACAAACTTGATATCAAGCATTAGATCCTCCGGCGATATACATTCCATTTAGGTTGCAACCTTGTACATGTATGGGCAAGTATATACTTATGAGCGTTTACGACCCAACCCAACTACGCAAGAAGGCACCCAATGGACGCAGTTTTTTCCTTTTTGTTTGGCACCCGCACCGGTTTTGCCATCCTTTTCGCCGGCGGCATCCTGCTGTTTGCGATTCTTGCCTTTGTAATGGAGAAGCGCACCCATAAGATGTACGTCGACCGCGGCCCCAAGTCCGAGGACGAAGAAGACAGCTTCTGGGACTAACCTGCCATTTAGGGACAAGTTTATTTTGGTCGGTTTTATCTGGTCAAACGCAAGCGCCCCGCAACTGGAATTGAGCCAGTTGCGGGGCGCTTTTTGCTCAAGATACAAAACCGCAGGAAAAACCTGCCAAAATAAACCTGTCCTTAAAAAGCAGGTTTTACTGGAGGGTGGCGTCGATGGCCTTGACCAGGGCGCTGCGCATGCCGGCGCCCTCGAGCGCGACGACGCCCTTGATGGTGGCACCGCCGGGCGAGCATACGGCATCCTTCATCGCCGCAGGATGCTGACCGGTTGCAAGCTGCAGCTTTGCCGTGCCCAGCACCATCTGGCTCACAATGCGATAGGCATCGGCGCGCGGGATACCGTGCTTGACGGCCGCGTCGCCCAGGGCCTCAATCGCCATGGCGACAAATGCCGGTGCGCAACCGCCCACGGTACCGCCCACAAACAGCAGGCTCGTGTCGAGCTCGACGACGGTGCCAAGCTTACCGAGCAGGTCGAGCACAACAGCACGTTGCTCGTCGCTGAGCGTAGAGGACTTCTCGCAGGCGATAACGCCCTCGCCCACCGAAACCGGTGTGTTGGGCACCGTCGAAATATGTGCGACACCCGGCAGGACCTGCTCCCACTTGGCGCTATCCCAAGTCCAGGCGACCGAAAGGACAACCTTATCGGCAAGGGTTTCTTTGAGCGGAGCGAAGACCTTCTCAATCATGTATGGCTTGACCGCAGCAACCACGATATCGGATGCGGCGACAACCTCTGCCGCATCGCGACAGGCGACCATCCCACGCGCTTCGCAACGCTCAACCAAGGCGTCGTAGCGACCCGCGCAGGCGCACATATCGCTCGCAACCACACCGGCGGCGATCCAGCCATCGGCCATAGCGCTCGCCATATTGCCAAAACCGACAAATCCAATCTTCATATCCCATAGTCCTCTCAGACACGCTCTTCAAAACGAAGGCTATTGTCCCACGGCATTGTTTCGTATTGCCGACCTATTTGTGATACGGCTCGCCACGGCTGATCTTGCAGGCGCGGTAGATTTGTTCCAGCAGCACCACGCGCGCCAAGTTATGCGGCAAGGTAATGCGTCCAAAGCTGAGCATCTCGTCGGCTCGTGCGCGCACGTCATCGCTCACGCCGTCCGATCCGCCAATCACAAAGGCGATGTCGCTGTTACCACGTAGCATAAGATCATCGAGCCGCGCCGAAAGCTCCTCGCTCGAGCGCTCTTTGCCCTCAATGGCCAGCAAGATCACATGCGCTCGAGGCGGCAGGGCAGCAAGAATCGCCGCCCCCTCCTTGTCGCGCGCGGCATCCACGCCGCCCGCCTTGGCCGGATCGATATCGGCAACCTCGCGTATATCCACCTTGGCATAGGCGCCTAGACGCTTGGTGTACTCAGCGCACGCGTCCTTCCAAAAGCGCTCTTTGAGCTTGCCAACGCAAACAACGGTATATTTCACGCGCGTCTACTCCTTCGACTCGTTCTGAACTTTGTCGGCGGTCAGCATCTGCTCGAACATCGAGGCCGACTGCGAAAAGTCGCTCGGCAGCACGACCGTCGAGGTTTTACCCGTGCGAGCGAACTCCGTCATCATCTCGGACCACTGCGTAAACATGAACAGTTGGTTGGCCTCGTCATTGCCGACACCCGTCTCCTGGATGATCTCGAGCGAATCTTTGATACCCAGTGCGATGGCCTTGCGCTGGTTGGCGATGCCCTCGCCCGCCTTTTCCATTGCCTCGGCCTCGGCGGTCGCCTCGGTGACGCGCTTGATGCGGTCTGCCTCGGCGAGCTCCTGTGCCGCAGCGCGCTTGCGCTGGGCGGCGTTGATGTCGTTCATGGAGTTCTCAACCTCGGTCGGCAGTGCGATTTTGGTGATGAGCGTCGACACGAGGGTGAAGCCGTAGGCGGCCATCTGCTCGGAAACGGTAGCGTTGACATCCTTGGCGATGTCATCCTTCTTGGCAAAGACCTCATCGAGTGTGTAGACAGGAATCGAAGAGCGCAGGGCGTCGGTGATGAAGTCACGCATCTGGTCGACGGGCTCCTGCAGCATGTAGTAGCTCTTGTAGATGCCCGAATCTGCCGGGCCGGCGCCCATGTCGTAGCTCACGTGGTACTGAGCGGAGACCTCAAGACCGATGGTCACGTTGTCCTGGGTCTTAACGTCGATGCCAAAACCGTTTTTCATGGTGCGCAGGCTCACCGTGGCGGCCTTGCGGTCGATCACGGGCACCTTCACGTGGAAGCCCGCGTTGACGATACGATTGAACTTACCCAAGCGCTCGATGATCACAGCGTGCTGCTGCTCAACGACGTAGCAGGCGTTGGGAAGCAACAGCAGCAGGATGATGATGGGAATCAAAAGGCTCGTAAGGGCAGCGATGATACCGGAAAACAGCATGGTCTCTCCTCTGATAGGCACACGTTGCCATTAGGATACCCGTCCAAGGAGATCGTGCATAACAAAAAAGCCCCCATTGCTGGGAGCTCTTTCATTTAATGGTGCGGGCGAAAGGACGTCCGCGTATCCGCTTCGCGGATCCGCACCGGCATCGGCCGCCTGCCGGCGTCCTTGCCAGCTCGCTAAAAACGCTCCGCGTTTTCTTGACGCTCGCTCCTTCGCAGGTTCAAGTCCCCGCGATGGGCACATAACAAAAAAGCTCCCATTGCTGGCGGTTGTTGCTCACTGCGAGGATCTTT
>CABMPS010000162.1 GCA_902388545.1 uncultured Collinsella sp. | reverse complement strand
GCCGTTACCGGCGCCCTCTAGCGCGCAACCCGAGCGCGGTGCGGGCCACACCATGGCGCTCCTATTTGCGTTTGCTCCGGAAGGGGCTTGCCAAGCCGTCGTGTTGCCACGACGCTGGTGGTCTCTTACACCACCGTTTCAGCTTTTCCCTTTACGCCTTGCGGCGCAGGTGGGAGTCTTCTTTTCTGCGGCGCTTTCCGTCGGATCACTCCGCCCGGCCGTTAGCCGGCATCCCGCCCTCTGGAGCCCGGACTTTCCTCACGCGTACTGCAAGCAGCACATCGCGCGACCGTCTGGCCCACTCAGCAGTGCAAAAGTGTAACACACCGTTGCCGCAGGCAATGGCACAACGCAAACGCTCGACACGATAAACCAAGAACCGCCATGCGCTACAATGGTCCTGTCGATGGGCAACGTCGTCAGTCGAGACGCGACCGCGCTCCGCACCCCTCCGTCTACTCGGTGTGTTCCCGCCTCCTCCCCGAGGCGGGATGTCGGCTTTTTTCATGCACCGACAATCCAATAGCCTGTGGACAGCCCGGCAGCATTGCGCATCTCGGCGCCAAATGCAAAAAGGGACCCGTCCATTACGGACGGATCCCTTAAAACAAGTGATCGTCAAACCGAATTACTCGGCGTCAGTCTCCTCGTCCTTCTTCTCGGAAGGCAGCGGGGTAACCTCGATCTCGACGCCCAGAGTCTCAGCAGCAGACTTCATGGACAGGGAGATACGACGACGGTCGAGATCGATCTCCATGACCTTGACCTGAACCTTGTCGCCCACGTGGGTGACCTGAGAAGGCTGATCGACGTGCTTGTTGGCCATCTCGGAGATGTGCACCAGGCCCTCGATGCCCTCGCCCAGGTCGACGAAAGCGCCGAACGGGACAAGCTTGGTCACAGTGCCCTCGACGATAGCGCCGACGGGGTACTTCTTGACCAGTGCGCGCCACGGATCCTCGGTGGTCTGCTTGAGACCCAGGGAGATGCGCTCGCGGTTGAGATCGACGTCGAGAACCTCGACCTCGACCTCCTGGCCGACCTTGACAACCTCGGAAGGATGGTTGACGTGGTTCCAGGAGAGCTCGGAGATGTGGATGAGGCCGTCGATACCGCCGAGGTCGACGAAGGCGCCGAAGTCGACGATGGAGGAAACGGTGCCCTGGAGACGCATGCCAGACTTGAGCTTGGACAGGATCTCGGAACGCTCGGCCTTACGGGACTCCTCGAGCACGACGCGACGGGAGAGGACGACGTTGTTGCGGTTGCGGTCCATCTCGATGACGCGAGCCTCGATGCGGGTGCCCATGTAGGAGGTGAGGTCCTTGACGCGACGGAGGTCGACGAGGGAAGCGGGCAGGAAGCCACGCAGGCCGATGTCGAGGATCAGGCCGCCCTTGACAACCTCGATAACCTCGCCCTCGACATTCTCGCCGGAGTTGAACTTCTCCTCGATGCGGTTCCAAGCACGCTCGTACTCGGCACGCTTCTTGGACAGGACCAGACGACCGTCCTTGTCCTCCTTCTGGAGAACGAGGGCCTCGATGGGATCACCGAGTGCAACGATGTCTGCAGGGTTAGCGTCCTTGCGGATGGACAGCTCGCGGACCGGGATAACGCCCTCGGACTTGAATCCGATGTCAACGAGCACCTCGTCATGCTCGATCTTAACGACAGTGCCGTTAACGAGATCGCCCTCATCAAAGTCGGTAATCGTACCGTCGATGAGGTTGTTCATCTCCTCCTCGTTGACATCGTCAAGAGAGAAAATGGACGAGTTCTGAATCTCACTCAAAGGTGGACCCCTTTCGAACTACGGGGCCCCGATTGCTAGGACCTACAGAAGGGTGCGACAAGCACACAACGTTTAGGAACACTCGGGAGCCGACAGATACTAATGTGACGCTTATGCAATCACGTTCGTATAGGTTACGGGGAAATGAGTTCGATTTCAAGCGTGAACTGCGATTTTTTACTCGTGTGGAGACTTTTTCGTAATCTTATGAACACACGTCTCCGCAACTTGACGATAACCAGCCAGGCATTCGGCTTTGGGGTAAAGTATCCGGAGCCAACGATTCTAGATCGATTTTTCGAGAAAGGTGCCCGCGTGCTCAAAGCAGTCGTTTTCGATATGGACGAGACGCTTCTTAGCATCAACCTCAACGCGTTCATCCTTCGCTATTTTAAGGATGTCTCTTCGATGCTCGCGGATATCGGGCGCCGCAGCCGCGGTGGCACGATGGCACGCCTCGGCACCATCCTGGTCGACCTCAACGCCAATCGCCGCAGCGGCACGGACAACCGCACCAATCTTGAGTTTTACCAAGAAGAGGTCGAGCGCCGATGCGGGATTTGCCTCTCGGACCCACTTATCTACGAGGCGTTTACCTACTACGACCGCGAAGTTCTTCCGTACAAGAATGACGAACTCATCAACGCCCATGCCATGCCGGGCGCACACGCCGCGCTCCAGGCCGTACAGGGCGCAGGGCTGCGCTGCGCGCTCTTTACCAACCCCAGCTTTCCCCAAGGGGCCATCGAGTGCCGCATGGGTTGGGGCGACCTGGCCGACGCCCCCTTTGAGCTCGTCACGCACATGGGAAACGCCACCCGCTGCAAGCCTGATGCCACCTACTATCTAGAGCAGCTTCAGGTGATGGGGCTCGAACCGCACGAGGTCCTTATGGTGGGCAACGATCCCAAACGCGACTTCCCTAGCCCCGCCTGCGGCATTCAGACTGCCTATGTAGGCCAGGGCAAGCCCAACCGAGTCACCTGGCGCGGAACCATGGAAGGCTTCGCCCGCGACTTTAACGCCGTAGTAGAGGCCTTCTACGAGCACCAAGTAGCCGACGAACTGTCCTAGCACACTTGGGTTTTGCCGATCATGATGTTGAGGATCTCGACGTCGGTATCTTTCATGCCCACACGGCCTACGTAGCCCATACTGGCGATTGTCTGCTCAACGGTATCTTGGATCAGGCCCTCGCCGGCGCGGAAGCCGCGACCCTGCATGGCCATATCATGGCCCAGGATCGCTGCATCGACGGCAGCCGAGATCTTGGCGGCACAGCTCGCCTTGGCGCCATCGCACACGATGCCGCCCACATTGCCGAGCGCATTGGAGACCGTCGCACCGATTTGCTCGCGCGTGCCACCGCACAGCCAGGTAATCGCGGCACCGGCACCGCACGCAGCGCAAATAGCGCCGCAAAACGCCGAGAGCGCACCAATGTAGCTCTTGATATGCACGGCAATGAGATCGGACAGCATCACGGCACGCACCAGGCGCTCGTGGTCGCAGCGCAGGTACTCGGCATACTCCATGACGGGCAGTGCGCAGGTAATGCCCTGATTGCCCGAGCCGCACACAATGGCGACCGGCAGCGCGCAACCGTTCATGCGGGCGTCGGACCCGGCGGCCGCACGGGCACGGGCACGGCAGGCGACGTCATCGGCACGAGCACCCAGCAGCGTACGACCCACCTCGGCGCCCCAAGCGTGCGCAAGGCCCTCGGCACTGATTGCGCCATTCAGCTCAATCTGACGCTCAACGGCAGCGCGGGCGCCCTCAATGTCACCGTCCTCGATAAAGTCGATGATGGAATCAATGGACATGGGCGTATCGGCGTTATCTGCCGCACGCTCGGCCACCACGCGCTCGGCGCAGGCGGCGCACTCCCCCGCCGACTTGCCGCATACCGGAATACCATCGAGCGTATGGCACGTGACATTAGTGTGGTGATCGGTAATCTCGACGACCGCGGTATGGCCCCCGGACGTCGCAGTCACCTTGATGTAGAGGTTGGGCACACCCTCGACAAGCGACACATCGCAGTAGCCGGCGTCGGCGAGGAGCTCGGCCACGCGAGCGCGGTCTTCATCGTTAACGCTCTCGAGCACCTCGAGCGCGCTCTTAGCGTCGCCGCCCACGGCACCCAGCACGGCCGCGGCTTCAATACCGTGCATACCGCCCGAGTTGGGCACGGTCACGCTCTTAACGTTCTTGATAATGTTGCCCGAGCAGGCAACATCCATATGATCGGGTTCGCAACCGAGCGTCTGGCTCGCCAGCGCCGCTGCATAGGCAACGGCAATGGGCTCGGTGCAGCCGAGTGCACAGACAAGCTCGCGGTTCAAAACATCGCAAAACGCGGCATCACGGATGGAATCGGTAGGCATAGGTATCTCCTGCTTGCATAACGGGCTGGACTCTCAAAATAGTTGGCTCCTTTATTTGATAACAATGCATCAAAAACCGCAACCACGGTTCCGGCGGACGGCGCTCAAGCACAAATTGGCGGCATTATTCATGAGAGGCCGGTCTTGTTGCCTGCTAAAGCGTTTGACCAAAAAACGCCCGAGCGTTTACGCAAAAGTCGCGCTATCATGCAGTCGAACGCGGTAAACACCTTTAGCATTTGCGCCGCACAGACCAGAGAGGAACCATCCATGAAGATCGGTATCGGTAACGACCACGCCGCCGTCGAGCTCAAGAACATCATTTCCGAGCACCTGAAGGAACGCGGCTGCGAGGTCGTGAACTTTGGCACCGACACCTCCGAGAGCTTCGACTACCCCATCGCCGGTTACAAAGTGGGCAAGGCCGTTGCCAACGGCGACGTTGACCTGGGTATCCTGATCTGCGGCACCGGCGTCGGGATCAGCCTGGCTGCCAACAAGGTCGAGGGCGTACGCGCCGTCGTGTGCTCCGAGCCCTTCAGCGCCAAGCTCTCGCGCATGCACAACAACACCAACGTGCTCGCCTTTGGCGCCCGCGTCGTTGGCTCCGAGCTCGCCAAGATGATCGTCGACGAGTGGCTCGACGCCGAGTTTGAGGGCGGCCGTCACGAGCGTCGCGTTAACCTCCTCAACGAGATCGACCACACGCGCGGCCTTAACATCGTCGACGAG
>CABMPS010000161.1 GCA_902388545.1 uncultured Collinsella sp. | reverse complement strand
AGGCGTGGTCGATGAGATATTCGGCGTTGACGCCGAGTTCGTCGTAGAGCAGGTTCTCGTCGAGTGCGGCGACGCCCATCAGGTCGTAGACGCCGTATTTCTCGAGACGGGCCGCCACGCCGGGGCCGATGCCCCAGATGTCGGTGATGGGGCGATGGGGCCAGATCTCCTTGCGAAAGGTCCCGTCGTCGAGTATGCCGATGCGGCTGGGTACGTGCTTGGCGGTAATGTCGAGCGCTACCTTGGCCTGGAATAGGTTGGGGCCGATGCCGACCGTCGCCGTGATGCCGGTGCGCGCCAAGACCTCGTCGCGCAGCGTGCAGGCGAACCTTTCCGCATCGGTGTGATAGAGGTCCAGATAGGGCGTCACGTCGATAAAGCATTCGTCGATGGAGTAGACGTGAATGTCTTGCGGACTCACGTATTCCAGATAGATGCCGTAGATTTGCGCCGACACCTCCATGTAGTGCTGCATGCGCGGTACGGCCTTGATGCAGTCGATGCCGTCGGGAATCTCGAACAGACGGCAGCGGTTGTGTATCCCGAGGTCCTTCATAGCCTGTGTGATGGCGAGGCAGATGGTCGTGCGCCCGCGCGATTCGTCGGCAACGACCAGGCATGTAGTGAGTGGGTCGAGTCCGCGGTCGACGCACTCGACACTGGCGTAAAACGTCTTGAGGTCGATGCAGATGTAGGTGTGCTGCTCGTGCGCCATCCGTGCCTCCCATCAAACACATGTTCTTATCGAATACCTGTTCGATAATACCTGCTCGACCGGACACCGTCAAAACCTGTCCCTCTTTGGCGGGTATGGTCGTGCGGTTGCATCGGGTTTTTAACGCAGCCCTAAAGAGCGCGAAACAGCTCGGAAAAGCTCGCTTCGTAGCATGAGCCTATTGAACGATACCGCCTATACGCACGGAAGGGTTGTGGGAAAGATGGTCAATTATGGGTTTGGTATGCCGACGCGCCTTGTTGCGGATGGAGATGTGGCTCGCTGGTGCGGGCGATTGGTCGCTCACTACGGTGGCACCAAGGCGCTGGTTGTACTGGGCGGTGACAAGCATACGCGCGATGAGCTTGTCTCGGCGGCACTTGGCTCGCTTGATCGAGCCCTACTCGAGCGTGTGCTTTTCCGCTGCGGCTCGTTTGAGGGCGACGGGGGAGACGAGCTGATCGACGAAGCCGTGGCCCTGGCGACCGACGAAGGCGTGAACTTTGTCCTGGCGATTGGCGATGCCGATACTGCTGGCTTTGCGCGCGAGCTCGCGCGTCGCATGGCGGCGTTCGATGCCGGTGAGGACGGCTTTGTGCCTTATGGATGCATCGTCTCCGAGGGAAAAGTGCCCGCCGTTGTGGGTGCCGGCGAGGTTCCCGTTTTCGCCATTATCGCGCCCGAACTGCTGGAGGGCATTGGGTCTCCTCTGCGTGAGTTGCTCGGCAGCGTGTGCGCCGCGGCCTAATATTTACCATAAAGGGATAGGTTCTATTTGATTGGTAAAGCGTTTGACCTGCCAAAACAAACCTGTCCCTTTTTGTTCGGTTGCCGTTTGGGGGCCGATTGGCAACGCTCGCTGATTGTAGTCTTGACCTGCGCTAGAATAGTGGATATCTGAATGTCCGGGCGCATGGAGGCGTGCGCCCGTATGCTGAGGAGGACTCTATGGCAACTGTTGCCGCACCTATCGATGCTACGTCGACTGCCGCTTGGAAGGCACTCGAGGCTCATCAGGAGAAGCTTGAGGCCGAGGGCATCGACCTCAAGGCCTGGTTCGCCGCTGACGCCGACCGCGTGAATAAGTTGAGCTTTGACGCCGGCGACCTTCACTTCGATCTGTCGAAGAACTTGGTGACCGATGAGACCGTCAAGCTGCTGTGCGATCTTGCCCGCGAGGTGAAGCTCGAGGAGCGCCGCGACGCCATGTTCTCCGGCGAGCACATCAACACCACCGAGGACCGCGCCGTCCTGCACACCGCGCTGCGCCGCCCGGCAAGCGAGAAGGGCCAGCTCATCGTCGACGGCCAGGACGTCGTCGCCGACGTGCACGAGGTTCTCGACCGCATGTATGCCTTCGCCGAGCGCGTGCGCTCCGGTGAGTGGAAGGGTGTTACCGGCAAAAAGATCGAGCACCTGGTGTCCATCGGCATCGGCGGCTCCGATCTGGGCCCGGTCATGGCCTACGAGGCCCTGCGTCCCTACGCCGACGCCGGTATTGACTGCCGCTACATCTCCAACATCGACCCCAACGATCAGGCAGAGAAGCTCAAGGGCCTCGATCCCGAGACCACGCTCGTGATTATCGTCTCCAAGACTTTCACCACGCTCGAGACCCTCACCAACGCTCGTGAGGTCAAGACCTGGATGCTCGAGCAGCTCAAGGCTCAGGGTGCCATCGACGGCTCCGATGAGCAGAACGCCGAGGCCGTGGCCAAGCACTTTGTCGCCGTTTCCACCGCACTCGAGAAGGTCGAGGCCTTCGGCATCGACCCCGCCAACGCTTTTGGTTTCTGGAACTGGGTCGGCGGCCGCTATTCCGTTGACTCCGCCGTGGGCCTGTCGCTGATCGTCGTGCTCGGCCCCGAGCGCTTCCAGCAGTTCCTTGAGGGCTTCCACGCCATCGACGAGTACTTCTGCAACACCCCGCTCGAGAACAACGCCGTCGCGCTGATGGGCCTGCTCAACGTCTGGTACGTCAACTTCTTCGGTTCCAAGAGCCACGCCGTGCTGCCGTACTGCCAGTATCTGCACCGCTTCCCGGCCTACCTGCAACAGCTCACCATGGAGTCCAACGGCAAGCACGTCCGCTGGGACGGCAGCGCTGTGACCTCCGATACCGGTGAGATCTTCTGGGGCGAGCCCGGTACCAACGGTCAGCACGCCTTCTACCAGCTGCTGCACCAGGGCACCGTGGTGGTCCCGGCCGACTTTATCGCTTTCGCCAACACTGCCAACCCCGCAACCGACAGCGGCCAGGACGTCCACGAGCTGTTCCTGGGCAACTTCCTGGCCCAGACCAAGGCGCTCGCCTTTGGTAAGACGGCCGACGAGGTTCGTGCCGAGGGCACGCCCGAGCAGATCGTCCCGGCCCGCTGCTTTGAGGGCAATCGCCCGACGTCCTCGATCTTCGGCGACACGCTGACCCCGTTCGCACTCGGCGAGCTCATCGCCCTGTACGAGCACATCACGTTTGTTGAGGGCACGGTCTGGGGCATCGACTCCTACGACCAGTGGGGCGTCGAGCTGGGCAAGCAGCTTGCCAAGCAGATCACCCCGGCCTTCCACGACGACGCCGCCAAGGCCGAGCAGGACGCTTCGACCCAGGCGCTCATCGAGTTCTATCGCGCTCATCGCAAGTAGTTTTTACGGCCGAGTTGGCTTATGGCTGAAAGGGGCCCGTATCCGTTGGGATACGGGCCCCTTGCTATTTGGATAGGATGGAATGTATCGGGAGGCGCCTCGACGGGCATCGCAATCGTCGAAGGCGCGCCGTTCATGTTTGGGACAATATGACATTTTTCCCGTTGCAAACAGCGTCGCCGTGGGTGTTCTGTATGATGACTCAGGCAAGGTTGTTCAATGACAGGGAGGCATATATGGCAATCAAAGCCATCGCAATGGATATCGACGGTACGCTCACCAACGACCAAAAGGTCATCAGCCCGCGTACGTGCGAGAAGCTGCTCGCTGCGCAGGAGTCGGGCATTAAGCTCATCTTGGCTTCGGGTCGTCCTGCATGGGGGCTGCACGCCTTGGCGCAGGAGCTCGACCTTCAAAACCATGATGGTCTGCTAGTTGCCTTTAATGGCGCGCACGTGGTCGACGCTCAGACCGATGAGGTCCTTTTTGATCAGGCCATGCCGGCTGACGAACTGCACCGTCTGATTGATCATCTGCGCAATTTCGACGTGATTCCTATGATTTCACTCGGTCGCGATTTGCACGTCGAGGACTCGTACCATTGCATGATTACACTGCCGGACGGTTCGCAGAAAAACATCGTCAAATACGAGCGCGATGCGTGCGACCTTAAGATCCGCGAGGTCGAGAGCTTGCATGAGGTCGTGGATACTTATCCCGTGGACAAGCTGCTGACGGCGGGCGATCCGACCTACCTGCAGGCGCATTACGAGGAAATGTATGCGCCCTTTACCCAGACGCTTTCGGGCATGTTTACGGCCGACTGGTACTTTGAGTACACGGCGCCCGGTATCGATAAGGCCCGTGCGCTCGAGGGTGCCCTGCCCAAGCTCGGCATCGATGCCAGTGAGGTCGTATCGTTTGGCGACGGCCAGAACGACAAGTCCATGATTGAGTGGGCCGGCACCGGTGTTGCCATGGGCAACGCCGTCGATGAGGTTAAGGCCGTGGCCCAGATGGTGACCGCCAACAACAACGAAGACGGTATCGCGGTAGCACTTGACCAACTGCTGGGTTAGAATCGCCGATAGTGTATGGTTCGGGCGTCCGCTTGCGGGCGTCCTTTTGTTAGGGAGGGTGCCGTGTCTGCATTTCCGTTCGACGCCGTTATCTTTGACATGGATGGCGTCATCGTCGATACCGAGTATTACTACCTGGGGGAGACCGCCGCGTTTGCCAAGGAGCTTGGGCTGAATCTAACCCAAGAGGAGCTAAACGGGCAGGTTGGCACCTCACATCAGTTCTTCCTGCATATGCTGGTCGATTGGTTTGAGCGCGCCGGTAGGGGGCATTTCACTGGCGAGGAAGCGTTGGCCCGTTGGGACGAGTGGGCGCATAAGCGCCCGCGCGACTATCAGGCTTTGATCAACCCGGGTGCCGTTGATACGATTCGAGAGCTGCCGCGCCGCGGCGTCCGTGTGGCGCTGGCGAGTTCGTCTCCCATGGTCAGCATCGAGGAAGTGCTCGATGCATGCGGGCTGTCGGATGCCTTTGAGTATG
>CABMPS010000160.1 GCA_902388545.1 uncultured Collinsella sp. | reverse complement strand
GGGCACTGATGAAGTTTATCGCGAGTTCCGCACGAACAGGAGGCCACTTAATGTGGCCTCCGTCGTGAGCAGGACTGTAGAGCAGGAAACCTAAGCCGGTGTCCCCGCTCTCCCGGGGCCGGCGGAATTTAGTTGTTCAGCATGCGGTCGAAGCTTCCCGAGTCGCCATCCCGATAGTCAGCGGTCATCAGAATCTCCTGCGGAATGCGCCCGCCTTCACGTAGCACGTTGCGGAACTGCACACGCGTGACCATGGGCAGATCCTTGATCGTCGCCGCCAAGTTCTGCGGCACGCCCTGGTTGGCAGCCGCGGGCTCGCACTCTCCGCCGGCCTTCACGCGACGCTTGTGCTCGGCGAGCATGGCGCGGTACATGCCAGCATGCAGGCGAATCTCAACCACATTGGCATTGCGAGCCTGCTCGACAATGCGCGCGCCCTCGCGGTCGATATCGCCCACGTAGTAGACGTAGTTAAAGCGATAGCCAATCTCGGCCAGATAATCGTCCAGGGCATGCGAGACGCTCGCCTTGCATCCGCCGCCAAAAATCACGCCGCCCACCTTGATGCCAAAGAGCTTGGCGTGCTTGCGGCCACGCAGCAGCTTGACGATCTCGTCGTAGGTGTCCAGGTTTTCGACCATAATGAACGGCTTGTCGGCGCCCAGCGTAAAGAAGCCCGTAAAGTGCACGGGGCGATTGGGGGCGACCTTGATCGCCTGCATGCTGATGCCCTTTTCGGTCATGCGCCTTATCAGGCGCTCACCGTGCTTGCCGTCAAAAGCCTTCTCGTCGTTAAAGATCTGGTAGGCACGCTGGCGGCGCGAGGCAACCGGCGTATCGGCACCTCGGTTCTGCTCGATCCAAGCCTGGATGATTGCGATTTCCTCGGCAATCTTGCGGTTGGACATCTCGTTGTGCTGAGTGCGCTGCGGAGCCTTTTTGCCGTCCTTGCCCTCGACCTTTACGATCTGTGTCTGCTGCTCCTTGATCTTAGAGAGCGCCGTAGGCGTAGGGACAACCTTGAGCAGCTGCCTGCCTAAAACGCGGGCAAGGGCGAACGCCGATACCTCACCGCGAACGGCCGACTTGGGCTGCTGGGCAGCAGTACCTGCTGCGGAAGACTCCGGCTTCTTCTGAGACTTGCGTTTAGAATCGCCTTGGGAATTGCGCTCGCGCTTCGGCATAGACGCCTGCTTCTGCGGACGATCGGACTTGCTCTCCTTCGCCGGCTGGCGCTTAGGCTGCCCCGAAGAAACCTCGGCCTTCGCATCCTCGTCCTGCGGCGTGGTCCTCTCGGCTGCAGTCTCGGCATGGGAACTGCGGCCCCCACGATGGCGACGGCGGCGAGGCTTGCTCGACGCGCCCCGCTCCGTCTGCTCATCAGTAGGCTGCTGGCCCTTGGCCTCGGCATCAGCCTCAAGCTGCGGCTCAACAGGCTTTTGCTCGCGAGCCGCCGGCTCAACGGCCCTCTCGTCCTGGGTGGTCGAAACCGACTCGCCCTTCTCCTGACGCTTTACGGGATACGCGCGTCCCGCAAAACCGCGGCCGGGACGACACGAACCCGGAGCCTTCTTGGCAGACTCCTCAACATCGTCTGCAACCTCAGAAGACTCTTCGACCTCACGCGCGGCACCCTGCTGTGCAGCCTTAAAGTGAGCACCGCGGCGGCGCTTGGGCTCTTGGGCCTCCACGGGCTTTTGCTCCTTCGTGGGCTTCTGCGACTCGGCAGCAACCTCGGCCTCAACAGCCTCGGCATCCGTCTCGCCCTTTCGAGCAACGGCGCGACGGAAGCGCTCCTGCTGGGCGCGGCGCTGTGCATCGCGCTTGCCGCCCCCGCCAAAACCGCCGCGTCCTGCCTTGGCCGTAAAGGCACGCACGACGTTCTCATCGAGCAACTCATCGGTATCGACATGCTCACGCGGAGCAGCTTCTTCCACAGCAGGCACGTCAGCGGAATCCTCGACGACAAAATCTTCGACGGACTCGGCAGGCTGCTCCTGGGCATCGCGGATCTCGACATTGATGGTATAGAACGCCGGGCGCCCGTTAATGCCGCTGCCCTCGATCTTGGTCACGATATTTGCCGCGATAAGCTCATCGCGCATCGCCTTGGTGTCGCATTCCTTATCGACGGAGCGGAAAATCTGCGCCAGCGCGCTCGACTTAATCTTGAGCGCCTTGCGGCAGAGCAGGTCGTAGGCAACCAGCTTGGCGCGCTCGGCAGAAAGCGATGTCTGGCTGCTCAGACGCTCAGCCAGAGCATCGACATTGTTTTGATTATCGGAATATACCGTCTTGGCCACGGGGCCCCTTTCATATGCACACATATACGTCCATATGGTACAACGCACGAGCCTATCCACGCAAAACATCTGCGAGAACGCCCTTGCACCACCTGTTCTCACAAGAAAAAAGACCGGGTCCGCTTGAGTGCGGACCCGGTCTTTCCGAGTCAAATAGATGGGAGATTCAACCCGTCCGACCGACTAGGCCTTGGCGGCCTCGGCGTCGGCAGGAGCTTCAGCGGCAGCGGCGCGACCGTACTCGGCCTTGCCCATCTCGGACCACTCGGGCTCCTCATCAGGCATGGAGCCGGCCTCCTTGCCGAAGAACTCCTTGAGGCAGTTGACGGCGACGATGAGGCCCAGGACCATCAGCAGGACGGCGAAAACGAGCTGCAGGCCCTTGGTGGCGGCGACGGAAACGGCGGCCGTGGTGGCGGTAGCCGGGATGGTGCCGAAGAAACCGTAGGCCTGGACGGCGGTCATGCAGCCCATGGCGCTCTGGACCAGCGAGGTGAAGGTGCAGCAGAGCAGGAAGGCGACGGGCACGTAGAGCATCCAGCCCTTGCGGCCGGTGCACTTGCAGAACACGGCGAGGGTGATCATGGTCATACCGCCGAGCAGCTGGTTGGAAGCACCAAAGAGCGGCCAGATGTTGGCATAGCCGCCAAAGGCAAGGGCGAGACCGGGAAGCAGGGTGACGACCGTGGCGAACCAGGGGTTGCCGAGAACCTTCATGTAGCCGGCCTTGGACTCGATGGCCAGGGCGTCGTTGGTCTGGGCAAAGAACTCGGAGAACGAGGTGCGGGCGATGCGGGCGACGGCGTCGAGCGAGGTCAGGGCCAGAGCGGAAACGTTCATGGTCATGAAGACGGTAGCGAGCGTACCGTCAACACCGAAGGCCTGCATACCGCGGGAGATGCCAGCGGCGAAGATCTGGAACGGGGTGGAAGCGACACCGGCGTTGAGGGCGCCAGTACCGGCGGTGTTCATATCGGAGAACATGATGCCGGCGACGATGATGGCAAGGATGCCGACGAAGGACTCGACGATCATGGCGCCATAACCGACCTTGACGGCGTCCTGCTCCTTCTCGACCTGCTTAGAAGAGGTGCCGGAAGAAACGAGGCTGTGGAAACCGGAGAGAGCACCACAAGCGACGGAGACAAACAGGACCGGGAACATCATGCCGGAGACAGTGGAGAAGCCGGTGAAGACCGGAGCGGTGATAGTGGCCTGGCCGTTAACGCCCAGGACGACGATGCCGAGGACAGCGCAGGCGATCATGACGATCATCATGATGGAAGTGAGGTAGTCACGCGGGGTCTTGAGCATCTGGATGGGCATAGCGCCAGCGAAGACCAGGTAGACCATGACGACGGCGAACCACTGGAACTTATCCAGGTAGACCGGGAACTGCATACCGACGGCGAACATGAGAACCATGAGGACCACGCCGGTGACGAACTCGGCGGCACCGGTGAGGTTGAACTTCTTCTGGGCCCAACCAAAGGCGATAGCGACGAAGGTGAACAGGATGGAGATGGTGCCAGCGCAGCCAGCGGCATAGGACTTGGTGAAGTCGATGGCACCGGTAGCGGCGCCAGAAGCGTCAACGGCCGGGGTGAACATGAACGTCTTGCAGACCATGTCGGTGAAGGCGGCGATGACGATGATGCAGAACAGCCAGCAGAACAGCAGGAACAGGCGACGGCCGGTCTTGCCGATGTACTTCTCGATGAGCTGAGCGAGCGACTTGCCGTTGTTCTTCATCGAAGCGTACAGAGCACCAAAGTCGTGGACGGCGCCAAAGAAGATGCCGCCGACGAGGACCCAGAGCACGACGGGCAGCCAGCCAAAGGCCATGGCGACGATCGTACCCGTGACAGGGCCAGCACCGCAGATCGAGCTGAACTGATGCGAGAACGCGGTAAAGGCGGAGACGGGCGAGAAGCTCTTGCCGTCCTTCATGCGCTTGGCCGGCGTGAGGGCCTCTTTGTCAACGCCCCACTTGTTGGCCAGCCAGCGGCCGTAGCCCAGATAGCCGCAGGCGAGCACCGCCGCGGCCACAACCATGAGCAAAACTCCGTTCATTACATTTCCTCCTCTAAAAAGAACTTCCTAGACATAAAAAATGAGGGCCGTCGGTTGCGCTCGACGGCCCTCATCTTCATCAGCCGCCCGTTATCGTACGGGCTAGCTGTATGTGCTAACCCGCATCAGATAATTACTACGCTGATAATGTTTAGCTGATGCGTGAACATGTCTAAGAAATCCTCTTCAATCATGATGTGAACGATCCGTGCGTGTTCACATCCCCCAGTGGTTGAAAAGGAGTATGAAACTTTAGTTACCTAAAGTCAACGCAAATTTGTAATGGATTTTCAAATTCTTTTGATTTTCTCGTTATAAAACGCCACTGACCTCGGACTTTACCCGACAAAAGTTTTGCATGAGAGATGCCCCTCGGGAGCCGCGGGAGCTCCCATCTCAAATGCGGAGCAAAGCTCCGCACACCATCTTTTTCTTTCAGCTAAAGCACGCCGGAAAGTCAACGCAGCTGGCTAACCTTGCCAGACGTTGTCGACGCCAAACCAGCTCAGAAGCTATATCGATACAGAAAGGTCCCCGGACGGAGGGGCCGGATATAAGGTTT
>CABMPS010000159.1 GCA_902388545.1 uncultured Collinsella sp. | reverse complement strand
ATCGTCGGTCGCGTACCGAAGTACGCTTCCCTCCTCTTTCACGTCACCTTGCTCGCTCTGGGGCGTTTTCGCTGACTTATGCTCAACCAGTAGCGAAATTAAGCCCCAAGTAAAAAGGCCGAAGCCCTCATCCGAGGCTTCGGCCTTCGCTTTCTCGCTGCAGGCGTAACGCAACTTATCGATTCTCGATGCTGCCGATGTTTTTGAGCTCGATGGAGATGAGGCCGTTGGGCTCGTTGACGAACTCGATGTACTCGGAGTTCGAACCCATCTCGGCCGGGAAGCTGATCTCGATACCCGTATCGGTACGAATCTTATGATTGCGAACCGCCGCGCGCTCGACCTGCTTGCGCTCCACGGGAACGCGCTCGGGAACCTTCTCCTCGGTCAGTGCCGCGCGCACACTTTCCTTGATGACCGGCTCGTCCTCAAAGACCTCATCGACGATATCCCAAGGCGGAAGCTCCTCGTCATCCTCGACCTTCTCGGCCACAGCGGCCTTAACCTTGGCGAGCGCCACGGCCGTGTTGGCGCCGTGCTCCTCGGCGACTTCCTCGACCACACGCGTCACGGTGTCGATGACCTCCTTGCCAGATACGCCCGTGTCGCACTGCAGCAGGCCATCGGGAATGAGCATGCAGTCTTCGCCGGCAATCTTGCGCTTCTTGTCTACGTAGCCGATCTCCATGGTGCTCGCGCGCACGATGGCATAGCTCGGCACCTTCTGCGAGGGGTTCGGCAGGATAGCGTAATGGCGCGCGATGTCGTTGCGCACCTCCCCCTCCTCGCGGCCCACTTCGTGCATAAAAGCCTGCTTGGAGCCCAGCAGCATCACGGCAAACCAGCGGGCATCCTCATCGTCGTCAAAATCGGCCACGAGCACGTCGGTGGACTCGGCTTTCTCGGCTTTGGTGAGCTCGGAGGAGATAAACTCCGCAATCTGCTGCGACAGGTCCACGAACTCGCGCTCGCCAAAGAAATAGCCCTTGAGCTCGCCGCCAAACGCAGAGTTCTCGGCAAACGTGGCGCGTTTATTGTCGGCCGAGGTACGTGCGCGGCGCAGATGCGTGGTCACGAAGTTGCGCACGGTACGACTCTCGATATCGAGCTCGCGCTGGCTCATAACGTTGACGGCAGAGTCAAAGTCCAGGATATGCAGAATCGCGTGATTGATTTTCATATACGGCATTCCGTTCTAGATCGATTTCGGCACGAACCAGTATAGCGGTCGAGCCCTCCCCGAGCGCATCGAAGATTGGTGCATCGGGGACAGGTTGCTTTGCACCAATGGCTAGCGCAAGAGCTCGGACTGCCAAGCCTCGAGCTGTTCTGCCAGACTCTTACCGGCGGCGGACATGTCGATCTGGGGTCGTTTGGGCAGCAGTGCGCACTTAAGGATTGCCACGATGGTCTGCGAGACAAAGCGTCGTGTATCCTTGTCGAAACCTTGCGCAGTCTGGAGCATCACGGGCAGGCTCTCGCGCAGATTCCCAGCGATATCCGCAAACCGCTCAGCACCCGTAGCCTCAAACACGGAGAACAACGCATCTACAAAACGCTCGCGCTCGCTAGGCCCCACTGCAAGCAGCATCTCGCGAATGGAGCCATCAACGTATCGAGCACCGGCGGACAGGCGCTCACAGTACACGAAGTCGCGACCATCAACCACCCAGCTAAAGGGATTGTGCTGCAGCAGGCTGAACTCGGTGCTCTCAACGATGGCATAGTCCTCCTGCGTCTCGAACATCATGCCAAAGATCGACGACCGAGGTAGCGTCTTATCGATGCGGCCGGAAAGATCGGCAAAGGCGTTGCCGTTCAGAAACTCCTCGACGAAGCCAGGACCATCATGGGAATACACCCGTTCGATTCGCTCACGGGCGACATCGGAGCACATCGCCGCACCGTACACCGCAAGGTTTCCACCCTTGGAATGACCTCCGCACAAAAGCGGCCCGTCAATCGCATCCGCCGCCTCGTCCACATAACGCGCCGCGGATTCCTGGGCCGGCACAGGACACCGGAATGCCATGTTAAAGTCCTCTTTCCAGCCCACAATCGTACTGTCGGTCCCCCGAAAGGAAAGATAACTAAACCCCGCCGGAAACCGGAACGCCATGGCTGCAAACTGCTCTGTCGCCACCAGATCGCTCACGGCACGATAGCCGCAAACGTGTACGCCACGGTAGCGAGGGCTTGCTGTCACGGCCTCCAACAAGGCTCTGCTCCCCTCTGGGTCCCACAAATCGTCAATCATGTCCCGGTAGCACTCGGCACGCAGCAGCTCGCGTACGTCTAGGCCCTGCCAGTTCGTCAGCTCCGCCATATCACCCGGCAAACGCAAATAGGACAACCACGCAAAGACCAGGCTATCCACCGCGCAGAACGGCCGTTCCTCAAACGGGTCAAACGCCGTCTGGGCATAGGTCAAAAAATTAGGCGAATCCGACATGGCGCTCCCATCAACTATGGCGCATTGGGGTCAGGTTACTTTGCACCAAAAAGGCGCCCGGACCGTGTGGACCGGACGCCTTTCATTGTAGCCTGTTGCCCAAAAGAGCTTGATTTAGCAGGAGAAGTCGACGCTGTCGATGATGTCCTTGAGGGCCTTGGCGGAGGCGGTAAGCTCATGCTGCTCGTCATCGTTCAGCGGCACGGGGACGCGGCAGACAACGCCGTCGCGGCCAACGACGGTCGGCATGGAGATGGCAAGATCGGACAGGCCATACTCGCCCACCATGAGCGAGGAGACGGGCAGAACGGTCTGCTCGTCACGCATGACGGCAGTGCAAATGCGCTTGACGGCCATGGCGACGCCATAGTAGGTAGCGTGCTTCTTCTCGATGATGGTGTAGGCGGAGTTCTTGACGTCCTCGGCGATGCGCTTCTCGGCAGCCTCATGCTCCAGATGACCGTGAAGCTCGCAGAAGGTGTTCAGCGGAACGCCGGCAACCTGGGCGCTGGACCAAGCGACGAACTCGGAGTCGCCGTGCTCGCCCATGACATAGGCCTGGACATCGCGCGGGTCGACCTCAACGTGGGCACCAAGCATCTGCTGCAGACGACCGGTGTCGAGCACGGTACCGGAACCGATGACATGGCCCTCGGGCAGGCCGGACATCTTGATGGCGGCATAGGTCAGAACATCGACCGGGTTGGAGACGATGAGCAGAATGCCGTCGAAGCCAGACTTCTTAATCTCGGGGATAATGGACTTAAAGATGTTGACGTTCTTGTTGACCAGGTCCAAGCGGGTCTCACCGGGCTTCTGGGCAGCGCCAGCGGTGACGACGATCATGGCGGCGTCGGCGACATCGGAATAATCGCCGGCGTAGATCTTCATCGGCTCGGCAAACGTCATGCCGTGCGCGATATCCAGAGCCTCACCCTCGGCGCGGTTCTTGTCCACGTCGATGAGGACCATCTCGGAGAACAGACCGCTCTGCATCAGCGCGAACGCCGAAGACGAACCGACGAAACCGCAGCCGACAATAGCGACCTTCTTCTCGTTAACCATTAGAAACTCCCATCTCTCTCCACAAGCAAGCCGCCCGGGAACGACCCGAGCGGCTTGCCGTAATCCCAATACATCCAATCGGGACTTTGATTATGCTCCTATTCGCAGCCAAAAATCGACCGTTTACCGAAATTGTTTGCAGGATTCGTAAAATAACTGCACGAAATCGGTTTCGAGCTATTGACGAGGCGAAATAGCTTTCTAATACAGGCCCGCCTCGCGAATGGCCTCGACAGCCAAAGCAATCTGATCGGGCGGCAGGACCAGCGCCATGCGCACGTGCCCCTCGCCCGAAGGACCAAAGCTCGCGCCCGGCGTCACCACAACGCCGGCCTTCTCCATAAGCTCCTCGCAAAACGCCATGGAATCGGTGCGACCACCGGGAAGCTTGGCCCACACGAACATAGAGCCATGCGCGTTGGGACGCTCCCAGCCCAGACCCTCAAGACCGTCGCACAGGGCATCACGGCGCTCCTGGTACTTCAGACGCTGAGCCTCGACCTCATCGCGCGGACCGTTCAGACAGGCGATAGCAGCCTTCTGGATCGGGAAGAACATGCCAAAGTCGATCTGGCTGCGCAGCTTGGCAAAGGCAGAGACCACGTCCTCACGGCCGACCAAAAAGCCGATGCGCGCACCGGTGACGTTAAACGACTTGGAGAGCGAGAAGAACTCCACGCCCACCTCGAGCGCGCCGGGATACTGCAAGAAGCTGCCACCCGGCTCACCGTCGAACACGATGTCGGAGTATGCGTTGTCATGAACAATCAACAGATCGTGCTCGCGGGCAAAGGCGATAATCTCCTCGTAGACCTCGAGCGTGCCCACCGAGCCAACCGGGTTCGCGGGCAGCGACACGATCATATACTTGGCACGATCGGCCACCTCGGGATCGATACCCGCCACATAGGGCAGGTAATTATGCTCGGCGACCAACGGATAGTACTCGAGCTTGGCATCGGCAATCTTCGCACCCGCCTCAAAGACCGGGTAGCACGGATCGGGAACCAGAATGGTGTCACCCGGATCGAGCAGAGCCAGGCCCAAATGGCCAACGCCCTCCTGCGTGCCGTTGCACGACTGCACCATGGACGGTGTAATGCCCGAAACGCCAAAGCGACGCTCATAGTAATCGCATACGGCCTGCTTGAGTTCGGGCAGGTCGCGCAAGGCGTACTTCCACATCTCGGGATCCTGGGCTGCTTGTGTGAGCGCCTCGACCACGTGGCCGTACGGCTTAAAGTCGGGCGTGCCCACGCTCATGTTGTAAATGGTCTTGCCCTGAGCCTTCAGCGCGAGCAGCTTGTTGTTGAGCGAGGCGAAGACCTCCGCGCCAAAGCGGTCGAGACGCTGCGATGCCTGCATGGTGCCACCTTCCGATATAAAAAAGCGGCGCTCCGACAAGAGCGCCGCGCGATACGGGCCATCAGATT
>CABMPS010000158.1 GCA_902388545.1 uncultured Collinsella sp. | reverse complement strand
GGCCCTTCGGGCTGCGGCAAGTCGACGTTTTTGCGCTGCATCAACCGCATGAATGATCTGATCGAGGGTACGCGCGTCGAGGGCACCATGACGCTCGACGGCAATGATATCTATGCCGAGGGCGTCGACCCGGTCGACCTCCGTCGTCGCGTGGGCATGATCTTTCAGCAGCCCAACCCGTTTCCTAAATCCATCTACGAGAATGTCGCCTTTGGCCCTCGTCTGCAGGGCGTGACTAGCAAAAGCGACCTCGATGACATCGTGGAAGAATCGCTCAAGCGCGCCAACCTCTGGAAAGAGGTATCCAATCAGCTCAACAAGGATGGTTTGGCGCTCTCGGGCGGTCAGCAGCAGCGTCTGTGCATCGCGCGCGTGCTTGCGGTGCAACCCGATGTCCTCCTGATGGACGAGCCCTGCTCCGCCATCGATCCCACATCCGTCTCTAAGGTCGAGGATCTGATGGCCGAGCTGGCGCCCGAGATGACGATCATCATCGTCACGCATTCAATGCAGCAGGCAGCTCGCATCAGCGACTACACCGCATTCTTCTTGCAGGAAGTTGCCGGCGAGCCCGCCACGCTCATCGAGTATGGTCAAACCGACGCGATCTTCACCAGCCCGGTGGACTCGCGGACGGAAGACTATATCACCGGCCGCTTTGGCTGATCGGTGCGACTAGTCCCAAGCCGATCGGACCTGGTCCGGTGCGTATTCACTGTGCGGGCTGCATGACCGCACCCAACTGATTGGAGTGAACCATGCGCAAACTGTTTTCCCGTCAGCTCGTCGAGGCCCGTCACGAGATGCTGAGCATCTATGAGGCCGTCGATCTGGCTCTCCACGATGCCGTGAAGGCCTATGCGACCGACGACCGCAAGCTCGCCACCAAGACCAAGAAACGCACGCTTTCGATTGACGCGCGCTGCGCCAACCTGGAGGCCGTCTGCTACAACCTGATCGCCACGCAGTCACCGGTCGCCTCCGACTTCCGCCTGCTTCAGACGATCATCTATGTCGACTTTAACCTGCAGCGCATGACCGATAAAGTCCGTCAGATCTGCCGTGCCACGCGTCATATGATCAAGGCCGACATCTCGCTGCCCAAGGAGCTTGTCGGCACGGTTGAGGCCGAGGCTGAGGCCGTCTACCAGGTGCTGGGCTCTTCGCTTTCTGCGCTCGTCACCAATGACATGTCCATCATCTGCAACCTGGCCGTCGAGGACGAGCCAGTGCACGCCGCCTACGAGAAGTTCTTCCGCACCTTTAACCGTATGGATACGGGCGACTTTATGGACGACGACAGCAACTATGACGACCTGCGCCGCGCCATCATGGTTTCGCGCTACCTCGATCGCATCGCTTCCATTTCCATCGATGCCGCTTGCCGTCTGACCTTCCTGTTGACTGGTCAGCGTATGAACGCCGGCGATATCGCCCGTGTGGACGAGGATGAGCTCGAGAGCATGCGCGTGCCTTCGGGCGAGGGTGTTATCATGAGGCCCGCCGTCGACGCGCGTTACGTTGCCAAGGTGCCCGCCAACGAGGTCAGCGAGGGTCTTCGCTACCTGCTCGATCATCTTGAGGACGAGGACGATGGCGAGGACGACGAGGAGTAAGTGACCCCGTTCGTCGAAAGATTGTAAATACCTAAGTGAGCGCGGCCTTGCACATGCGGGACCGCGCTCTTGCGTTAGCATGGGACTACTTGTTTGGCTGTCAGCGGAGGCGATTAGCAATGGATAACTATTTGGACTTGATGCGCGCTCGCCGCGAGCAGATTCTGGAACGTTTTTATGCGGCGCTCGATCGCGCGGGCCGCTCCCACGACGCCGCGGGCCTCATTGCCGTGTCCAAGACCGTTGGTGTCGATGAGACCGTTGCCGCCATCCAAGCGGGGTATCGCCATTTTGCCGAGAACCGCCCGCAGGAGCTGGTTCGCAAGCTCACGGGTCTGGCGGAGCATCCGGAGCTGCCCGAGGTGCGCTTCGATATGATCGGCAACCTGCAGACCAATAAGATCAATGCGGTGCTGAGCTCAGCCGAGCTGATTCACTCGGTGGGTTCGCTGCATCTGGCACAGGCGATCTCGAGCCGTGCTGTCCGCAAGATTGAGGCAGGCGAGCTCGCCGGCCCCCAGCGTGTGCTCATCGAGGTCAATGTGAGTGGTGAGGAGTCGAAGGGAGGCTTTTCGCCCGATGAGATTCGCGCCGCCGCGGGTGAGCTTGCGGAACTTGAGGGAATTTGCGTACAGGGGCTTATGACTATGGCGCCCCGGGGGAATAAGGATGTGGCACGCCGCACCTTTGCGGGGCTTCGTGAGCTGAGGGATGAGCTGGAGGCGGCGCATCCCGATTTGAACCTGCCTGAGCTTTCCTGCGGCATGAGCGAGGACTTTGAGCCTGCCCTTGAGGAGGGCTCTACGCTCGTTCGCCTGGGCAGGGTAGTATTTAGCCCGGAGTTTGCAGTAAAATAAGGCTCTGAAGTGCGCACTGATTATCGGGGCGCCTGCACTAAACCGCGAGAGGACACAACCATGGGCTTCCTTGACGAGATTAAAAATAAGATGCACCTGGGCGGCCAGCAGGGTTACGACCAGGGTTATGGCCAGGACGACGACTACGGCTACGATGACGGCTATGACGATAGTTATCAGGGCAACGGCTACAGCGGTGCTTCGGGCGAGGGCTTCTACACCCAAGACGAGCCGAGCAACGGCCTGCTTGGTCAGACGCGCCGCGGTGAAGCTGAGTCGGTTGCCGTGTATACGCGCTCCGGTCAGCTGGTCGGCGATGACTCCCGCCATGCCACGACGTATAACCCGCCTTCGCGCTCGCAGGACAGCGTTGCGAGCGGTTATCGTCCTGGTGCCTATGACACGCCGTCGAGCTACGCCGAGAACACCCGCGCCCGTGCCGCCGCTGCACCCGCGCCTGCACCGAGCGATGCCTCGGCCTATGCGAGCAATATCATCAACGCCACGCCGCAGCTGCCGGCCTATGTCCTGCGCCCCGAGAGCTATGACGACGTGGAGACCGTGGTGCGCCGCGTTCGCACCAAGCAGCCTGTCGCACTGATTTTTGTGGGCGTACGCACCGAAGTTGCCAAGCGCGTCTTGGACTTCTCTTACGGCTTTGCCTGCGGTCTGGGCGCCACGGTCAAGGAGGTAGGCGACCGCGTGTTCATGGTGCTGCCCGCCGGTTGCGAGGTCAAAGATTCCGATCTCAAGAAGCTTCGTGCCGACGGCTACCTTAAGTAAAGACAAGACGAGGAGATTCCCATCAACATCTACACTATCGTCCAGCTGGTCAACACGCTGTTCAACTTCTATTCCACGCTCATTGTCGTCTACTGCTTTATGACGTGGATTCCCATGAAGCAGGGTGGTTTACTTCAGGATATTGCTGCGGTGCTCGATAGCGTGTGCGGTCCGTGGCTCAACCTGTTCCGTCGTTTCATTCCGCCGATGGGCGGTATCGATTTTTCGCCGGTCGTTGCGATTATTGCGTTGCAGTTGGTGCAGAGGCTGGTTCTGCAGCTTCTTATAGGTATACTCGTGTAGAACTGACTTAGTAACTTACGTCGGGCGTGTAGCGCCGAGGCGATGAAAAAGGAGACTTGTTATGGCTATTACCCCTGCAGACATCCAGGCTCAGACTTTCTCTGAGGCCAAGCGTGGCTACGATCCTGCCGAGGTCGACGTCTTCTTGGAGACACTGTCCTCCGAGGTTGACGCTATGCTCGCTAAGATCGTCGACCTTAAGGGTCGTCTGACTGCTACCGAGCAGCAGCTTGCCGATGCGCAGGCTCAGCTTGCCCAGGCTCAGGATGCCACCGCCCAAGCCGTTCCTGCCGCCCCCGTGGCTGCTCCCGCCCCTGACTTCTCCGCTCAGGAGCGCCAGATTTCCGCTGCCCTGATCGCTGCCCAGCAGACCGCTGAGACCATCGTCAACGATGCCAACGAGAATGCTGAGCGTATCCGCAACGAGGCTGACGCCAAGGCCCGCGAGGTTATCCGCCAGGCTCTGACCGAAAAGCAGGCCGAGCTCGAGGAAATCGATCGTCTCAAGGCTTCCCGTGAGGAGTTCAAGGCCGAGTATCTCAAGCTCATCCAGCACTTCATGGACGATGCCCAGAACTCCTTCCCGGCCGACCTCATGGCCTCCACGCCGGTCGGTTCTGCCGCTTCTCCTGCGGTGACTGTTCCCGCCGAGCCGCTGCCCGTCGCTGACCCGGTTGTCCCCGTGGCCGATCCCTTCGCCCCGATCGACAACTTTGCCGCCGACGACCTGGACTAGCACCAGAACTACAATCTAGTGTCCGTAAGAGGAGCTCGCACCTGCGGGCTCCTTTTTTGTGGCTGTATACGGGTTGGGAAACAAAACGCCGAGCTCTGCATGCGATAGGGCAGAACTCGGCGAAGGGCGCGTGGTAAAAGGTAGATTTTAAGGTATGTCTAAAAACTACTTGAGGAGGAAGTTGGAGAGGGGAATGGTGCGGGCCTCGCGATGCTCGGGATCGGCGATGTGGTCGGCGGGATAGCCACAGACGAGCATGTGATAGGGATAGACGCCCTTGGGCAGATTGAACTGCTCCTCTGCCACCTCAGGCTTAAAATGGCATACCCAGCACGTTCCCAGGCCCTGCTCGGTGGCCTCCATCATCATCTGATCACACACGATGGACGTATCGATTTCACTGGAATTCATCTGGTCATACGGGCGTACCCAAGCATCATCGGTAACGCTGCAAATAAGGAAGACAAGCGGAGCTCCAAAGATAGACCCATCACGAGCAAACCGAGGCTGACAAGCAGCAGCCTTCTCCAACAGCTCAGGCGTATCCAGCACCATCACACGGGCTGGATGATTATTACAAGCAGAAGGAGCAATCCGCCCCGCCTCAACAATGGCATCCACTACCGACTGCTCAACAGGACGGTCCTCAAAAGAACGACAAGAATACCGACCACGAGCCAGATCCAAATAAGACATACAAGCCCTCCTAAAATTA
>CABMPS010000157.1 GCA_902388545.1 uncultured Collinsella sp. | reverse complement strand
ATTTTTCGATTTTTATGTATTTTCTGCAGAAAAATATGCCATTGACGCCTATTTAAACGATGCGGTAACTACCAAGTTGAGAATCAGACTCAAAATCCTGATGTTAATTTACGTGAATTGGCAACTGTCTGCTGCGATGGCGTTGCTTCCTGTTTTTCAATTTTTCGCCCAAAAGACGGAATAGGCTGCGCCATCAGGCTTGCGCGTCCCGGAAAATCGGATCATGAAGTTGGCTACGCAACGGTGGCTAGGGGAGGGGCATTGAATAAAACGAGATTTCAACATTCCCGGCCTCTTTCAATGAATAGCAAGCTCGTGATTATGCTTCACGAAAAAGAGCTGTCAAATGATATCGTCATACTTTGTCCCGATGTTGAAAAAGCCAGAGACTGCGGACAGTTGGATAACGACGTTAATTCCGAACATTTCGGATCCGATGATCGTTGCATGATGATTTCTAGACTTGTTGCCCGAGACGGTTCGAATAATTCAATTATGGGAATCTTGTATGTAACATCTAACAGGCCAAATAAGCTCGGAATCGCTGATGTAAATCTCTACCTATTGCTTCATGATATTGTCAATCACGCTCTTTGCGCAAAAGCTATTGCGTGATTAGCCTTTAGGAGGTTCATGATGGCATGCACCAAGAGAAGCTATCGGAAAAAGAAGAAACAGCCTTCTTGCCGTCCGCTTCTTTTACGCCAAAATAAATCTAGCATTAAGGCAAGCGTCAATGCCGCGCCTTCGCACGCTGTTTTCTGTGAGTCTGCAGGCGGTTTAGTCTTAACTGATGTGAGAGATTACAGCCGCATCAGAAAAAACGGACCATCAGATGAGCTGGTTAAATTATTAGCATCAAGATTGTGATATATCTAGTAACTTGGCTTGACGGTTTGCTTTTCGAATAACGACCGGTGTGTAAGCGGCGGGCTGATTCTTGGTTTCATTCTGTGCCGAGGGAAGGTTATTGCTTATGGCCGCTTTTTGTGCTGTTGTTCAAGTAATTTGTGCATTTGTTACACTTTGCCTAACGGTATATGTTGTTTTGCGCGACACAAGGCATATGAATGAACAAGACGAGCGTCAGGAAATGGCTGAGAAGTTAGCGCAGCCATCTTCAATTGCTGCATGGCTCGAAAGGGATCCTACTGGTGAGTCGCGCATTGCGATTCGCAACGACAGTGATCTTCCCGTATATGAGGTAGTTGCGACAATTGTCGTTACTCATGGAGCGGGATGCTGCAAGGGTGAAGATTTGGAATCCCCATATCAATACAGGAAAATACTCGATTTGATTCCTCCGGGACTTCATTCGGTAGCTATCGATATGGGCGGCTTCTACGGAATGCATCGACATCCGCTGGTCGAGATTGCCTTTGTATGTGCAAAGGGAAAATCCTGGGTCCGTCGGGGAGATGGCGTTCTGGATGAGCTTGCTGTATCGCCGTTTAGCCACTATGAACTTGGTCTTCCAATTGATTTTGATATGCTTATGCCGTATCAAAACGGTTGACGGCATCTTTTTTACGCTAAGAACGTTGCGCTAGTCTTATATCAATAAAGGCTAGCGTTTTAACAATGAAAGGTAAGCCATGGATGCATATACAACGCAGGCTTTAGTTGATCTTGGGAGTTCTCTCGCTGTTCTTGCGGCAAAAGGTACGGCCTCTGCTGTTGCGACAAAGGTTAAAGCAATTAAGGGAGATAAGGACACCGCCTCAGTGCGCGCCGCATATGATGAACTTGTCAATGAGCTTCTTGAAGAGCGCTCTGAGGCTTTAAGAATCGCTCAAGCGTATAAGGCGGAGCTTGAGCGCGTTCAGATTAGCGATGACGATATTCAGAGCCTTGATGCTACCATCGCCCGCGTATTGGAGATATTTGTTTCAATGCAATCGGACGGTGAAGAACCATCCTCGCCTAACGCAACGGCGATGGCGTTTGACCAGTTTCGTCAGCTAATTTCCGCTGATACCCTCCGAACCATGCAACTTCTTGGTTTCAATTACAAAGCAGCAATCGGTGAGCCACTAACAGAGCTTTGCGCCAATAAGATCAAACAGTTTGGTAGTGGTTCCAAAACAAAAAGGCCATCTCAGGGTAAACGATAAGAATCAAATGATTTCTTTGAGGTCATAGCGAATGGAGCACTTCTCTTCCGGTTTTTTAATATGAGCAGGATATTGTCAAGAGACCAAATCGGGCCTGACTCCAATGAAATGGGGCCAGGCTCTTTCTTTAACTGATGTTGACAGTCTATATTTCACACTGGTATACCAATGCGGTCGGCATACTTCTCTGCCCATTCATCGGCCTTGTCATTTCGCACAAAGTAATTGTTGGATAGGTCGGTCGAGCGGTAGGCGTAGCCGTCCTTTTGGTAGTTTGCCGTGTGGTCGGAGTGGGCGATTGCCATGAGCTCGTCGGTCAGCCCAAAGTACAGATGGCGCTGGTCCAGGTCTCCGTACCAGTTGTCGCTGGTGTCGTCCCAGGTTAGGTCCATCTGGCACCATTTGCCGTCGATCTTTACGACGTTCCAGGTGTGGCCGTTGCCGGTGATGCGGCCGTTGGCGATGCCCGCGGCGTCAAGGAGCTTGGAGTAGATGCGCTGGTAGCTCTCGCATGTGCCCTGGTGGCGCGTGAGGCCGCTTTCGGCCGAGCACCAGTTGAGGCTGTGGTCGTACTCCAGCTGGCCGAGCGTCCAGTCGTGGAGCCACAGGGCGCGGGCGTAGTCGGACCCGTCGGTATCGGCGCTGCATTTGTCGACTGCGGACTTCACGATGGCGCTGACCGCCGGATAGGCGTCGTCGTTCGCGCTCGCAAACACGTTTGAGCGCAGATAGTACACGCCGGCCGCCTTATCCATCAGGTAAAAGCGCAGGTAATAGGTGCCGCTAGCGGTCATTTCGAACTGGTAGTCGTGCGATGTGCATTCGCCGGTGTATTGCTGCCACTGGTTACGGCTGGGGTCGGCAACGCTTTCGCTGCTACCGTCGGGATCCATATACGTCGGTGCGTCCATGCGGAATTGGTACGCACCGCTTCCGCCCGTCGCAGTCACATGGAACGTGGTCTCCTGGCCGAGCCTCGGGTCGTTCCATTGGACGGTGAGCGTGATGTCGCCGCTTTGCGCGGTGGTGCTGTGCTGGTAGTTCGCGGCCGCGTTCGCCGGTTTGATTTCAAATGGGATCGCGCAGGTGCCGCTGTAGTTCTGGTCGTCGGCGGTCACAACGGCGGTCGCCTGACCGATGGCTACGTTGTTCTCGTAGGCGACAGTGTACTGGTCGCTCGGCACGGTCGACGACGTGACGGTGGGCATCACGGGATTGCCCGTGTAGCGAATGTCGGTGTCCTCGATACTGAACATGCTGGCGTCGATCGGCTGCGTTGCGTTGGCCGTTACATTGGTGCCGGAGGCGGCGCTGATTTGATCGTTTGCCCGGGCTTGGCCCGACGTGGTTTCGGCTGGGCTCTCGTTAGGTTTGCCGGCGCTTTGCGCGGCGGGTTCTGGCGCACTGGCGATTTCGGCAAGCGCGGGTGACGGGATAAAACCAACCGTCATTACGAGCGAGAGCGCGATGGAAAGGACGCAGGAGGCAGGCTTACGCATGACGGCCCCTTTTCTGTAATCGGAACAGGTACGATTCTGCAAGCGTACCGGCATTTAATATGAGCAGGACATTGTCAAGAGGCAAAATCGGGCCCGGCCCCAACGATATGGGGTCAGGCCCTCTCCCTATATCAACCCGTCCGCGGCGACCTCGGCGTGTCTTCCCGACGCTCGTCTTTGCAGTTTAATATCCGCCCGTGGCGATCTCTCGCTGGGCAATCCGTTGCTACGGCTGAGGCTTCTTCGTCGAACCGACAGTTGTTAGCGCTACTGTAAAAACAACCATTTTGACCAACGCTCAACAACCAATCATGCCAACGCAATCCCGCCATTTGCGCCAACGCATTTTCACCATTTCCACCAACGCCGGGGCTTACGCTTCGATCGACGAGCGAACGATGCTTTCGGGAGGAGCGGGCCGTGGCGGAGAAGAACCTGATCGGAGAGTTGGACATGTACAGGGAAGCGGGCATAAAGCCCAACTTCAGCGACATAGCGAAGCGCTACGGCAAGGACAGGCACACCGTGGCGTCGTACTGGAGGGCCGAGGGCGGGCGGCCCCACGACGGGCGCGGCGACAGGGCGGGCTCGTTCGACGCGCACATCGAGGAGGTGGCCGCCAAGGCGCAGCTGCCGGGAGTCACCAAGAAGGGCATCCACGAGTGGCTGCTGCACAGGTATCCCGGCGAGGACCTGGCCGGCTACAACGCCTTCACCCAGTTCATGCGCAAGAACGGCATCGCCGTCGGGGCCTCCGGCGGCCCGGAGCCGCACCCGCGCTTCGAGACGCCGCCCGGACTGCAGCTGCAGTTCGACTGGAAGGAGTCCGTCAAGATGGCGAACCGCGACGGCGAGCTGTTCGAGTTCAACGTGTTCGCGGCGACGCTGGGCCATTCCCGCAGGCACATATTCATCCGGTCGAGGACCAGGACGACCGACGACCTGGTCAGGTGCATGTACGCCACGATCGCGAGGCTCGGCGGCGTGCCGCGCGAGTGGGTCACGGACAACATGTCCGCCCTGGTGACGGTCAAGGGCGGCCGGCGCCTCAAGGTCCAGCGCGCGTACGAGTTCGCCAAGGCCGCCGGCTTCGAGCTGAAGCTGTGCCGCCCGCGCAGCCCCCAGACGAAGGGCAAGGTCGAGTCGTCGAACCGCTTCCTGTCGCGGCTCATGGCCTACCAGGGCGACTTCGACGGCTGGGACGACATCGACGAGATCGTCGCGCGGATCGAGGACGCCAGCAACTCCGAGCCCAACGAGACCACGGGGCTGCCTCCCTCCGCGCTGTTCATGGAGGAGAAGGACGCGCTGCTGCCCGTCGGCAACCTGCGCGCCCTCGAGGAGGCGATGGGCGACGTGGTGCGCGTGGCCAGGGTGCCGGCCACGATGCTGGTGAGCGCGCACGGCGAGCCCATGTCGGTGCCCAGGCGCTGCATCGGCAGGCCCGCCC
>CABMPS010000156.1 GCA_902388545.1 uncultured Collinsella sp. | reverse complement strand
AGGGGCAGTCCCTTTGTCACATTGCAAATGGTCTTCCCTGCTTGTGGGACTTATAGGCCGTCCCTTTGTCGCCTCTTTATTGATGCTGGGAGCGCCAGGTGGTGGGGGTGGTGCCGGTGTGTTGCTTGAAGGCTTGGGCAAAGGCGGCCTGCTGAGGGTAGCCTAGACGCTCTGCGACCTGCGCTATCGTGAGCGAGCTATCGGCCAAAAGGTCCTGTGCTCGCTCCATACGACGTCTGCGAATGTAGGCGCCCAGGGACTCGCCAGTTTGGGCCTTAAAGGTGGCGCATAGCTTGGAGCGGCTTGTGTAGAGCCTCTCGGCCACCTCGTTGATACCCACACGTCTGCCTTTGTCGAGCGCGCGCTCAATCATTGCCGTTGCTTCTTCGGCAATGGTTATGCTGACGCGTGTGTCTGCCGCCTGCCGCGCCTGCTTGTGGGCCGCGCGCGAACAGGCGAGCTCCGCGACCATGGTCTCCACGATGCCCTGCATATAGACATGCCCGCCTACGGCGCGAGCGCGGTCCTCGTTGATTCGGCGTAGTGTGTGGCAGATGGCAGACGTCGCTTCCTCGTGCCACGGCTCGGCAAACGCCTCAAAGATTCCCGCGAACTCGGTGGGATAGCGGTGCTCCAGTTCGTCAAAATATCCAGGCAAAAAGAGCACCGAGCACGAGTGATAAAGCTCCCCCGCAAACAGCGGGCTTAATTCCTCGCCACAGCTATCTTGGATAAAGCTGCAAACGGCATTGTTTGGCCACGGTCCATGCAATGGTTTAAGGTTCGCGGGCGTTATGCCAGCCTCGGGCATGCATGTAAGTGTGGGCGCGCTGACCTCGCTCACGCACGCGTACGGTTCGGGTGTGTACTCGGCCAAGAGCATGTTGTGTGTCGGGGTAATGAAATGCTCCATGACGATGCAGGTGGGGGAAAGGGGCATGATCCATGCGCGTCCGTGCGCCCGATCGTTTGCCACCTCGCCGGTAAAGACGGCGCCCTTGCCGGTAAGCTCCAGGCCAAACTGCTCAAACTGCGGTGCGTAGAGCTCGGTTATGTCGGTCGCTGCCCGCCGTCTTTGCAAAAGCGTCCCTTTCCTTTACAGAAACGTCCACGCCTGGCTCGATTGTGAGCCATGGCTAACACGCCCATGATAAGTTTCTTACGGTTAACTCTCAAGCCGTTAGAAGGGAATCTCATGGCAAAGGGGTCAAAAAGGGAAGGCGGCGGTATCGGCGAGCTGCTTGCATATGCCGGCGACCGCAAATTCCTAACGTATTTGGGCATGGCTCTCTCGGCGCTCTCGCAGCTGCTGAGCTTTGGCCCGTTCGTGTGCATTTGGCTTGTCGCGCGCGATCTGATCGCCGTGGCACCTAACTGGAGCGAAGCCTGCGGCATCGCGACGTATGGCTGGTGGGCCGTGGGGTTTGCGCTGGCAAGCATCGTGGTCTATTTCGTGGGGCTCATGTGCACGCACCTGTCTGCGTTTCGCTGCGCGTCCAATATTCGCAAGACTACGAGCGAGCACCTGCTTAAGCTGCCGCTTGGCTACTTTGACACACACGCCACCGGTGAGCTGCGCCGTATCGTAGACGGATGCGCCGCTTCCACAGAGACTTTGCTCGCACACATGCTGCCCGATATCGCAGGCGCCGCCGCCATGGTCGTGGGCTTGCTCGTGCTGCTTTTCGCCCTCGATTGGCGCTTGGGCGCGGCGTGCCTCATTTCGGTGGCCGTTTCGTTTTGCGCCATGGCCACCATGATGAGCGGCAAGGGCGCCGAGTTTATGAAGGCCTACATGGGCGCGCTGGTCAAGATGAACAAGACCGGCACCGAATACGTTCGCGGTATCCCCGTGGTCAAGGTGTTCCAGCAGACGGTCTACTCCTTTAAGGCGTTCCACGATGCAATCGCCGAATACGCCGACATGGCGCAAAACTATGCGGGTACATTCTGCCGAGGCCCGCAGGTGCTCAACCTTACCGCGCTCAATGGCCTCGTGGCATTTCTTTTGCCTGTGGCGCTGCTGCTGGCGCCGGGCGAGACGGACTTCGCGCACTTTATGGTCAATTTTACGTTTTACGCGATCTTTTCGGCCGTGGTGCCGACGGCCATGACCAAGCTTATGTTTGTGGGCGAGGCGTCTCAGATGAGTGCCGATTCGCTGGCGCATATCCGAAGCGTTATGGATTCCAAGCAGCTCTCCGTGCCTGCCCAGCCCAAGCATCCTGTTGGTAGCGATGTGCGCTTTGAGGACGTGAGCTTTACCTACGAGGGTGCCGAAGCGCCTGCCGTCAACCATGTGAGCTTTAGCGTTTCCGCAGGTAGCACCCTCGCGTTGGTGGGTCCCTCGGGCGGCGGTAAGTCAACCTGCGCCAGCCTGATCCCGCGTTTTTGGGATGTTTCCTCGGGTCGAGTGCTCGTAGGCGGTGTGGACGTTCGCGACATGGACCCGCACGAGCTCATGGACCAGGTCGCCTTCGTGTTCCAGACCAACCAGCTGTTCCGGCAAACACTTGCCGATAACGTGCGCGCCTCCAAGCCTGGGGCCACTGACGACGAAGTGCGCGCGGCCCTCTCCGCGGCCCAGTGCGACGATATCGTGGCCAAGCTCCCGCAGGGCATCGACACCATGCTCGGCGCCGGCGGGGCGTACCTTTCGGGCGGCGAGGTCCAGCGCGTGTCGCTCGCCCGCGCAATTCTTAAGGACGCGCCTATCGTGGTGCTCGATGAGGCCACAGCGTTTGCCGACCCCGAGAACGAGGCGCTCATCCAGCGCGCCTTTAGCAAGCTGGCGGCGGGTCGCACGGTCATTATGATCGCGCACCGACTCTCGACTGTAGTGGGCGCAGACCAAATCGTGGTGCTCAACCAGGGCAGCGTGCAGGAGGCCGGCACCCATGCCGAGCTGCTGTCCCAAAAGGGTCTATACGCCAAGATGTGGGCCGAATACGAACAGGCCGCGAGCTGGAAAATCACTGCAGCGACCGCGGATGCCGCCGTCACGAAGGGAGGCGAGGCATAAATGTTCGCCTCATTCCAAAAGAAGTATTTCCTATCCGATAAAGGCGTCGCCGGCGTAAAACGCGGCATTTTCTGGACCACGCTCACCAATCTCATTACCATGGCCGGCATGGGCTTTTTATTCCTGGTCATGGCCGGCTTTGTCGAACATCTCGCCACCGGCGCCGACCTGCCGGATGCCCTGCCGATTGTGGGCGGCCTCCTGGTCCTTTTCGTGTTGCTCTTTGCCTCTAACTGGCAGCAGTATTACTACACCTACTGCATCTTTTACGAGGAGTGCGGCAAGCAGCGTATGGAGATTGCCGAGCGCTTGCGCAAGCTGCCGCTGTCGTTTTTTGGCCGTCGTGATCTGGCCGATTTAACCGAGACCATCATGGGCGACGTCCAGGCCATGGAGCACGCCTACAGCCACGTGCTGGGAGAGCTTTGGGGTGCCATCATCGCAAGCGCCATTGTGTTCGTGGCGTCGCTGTTCTTTTGCTGGCAGCTGGCGATCGCGGCGTTTTGGAGCGTGCCCGTGGCCTTTGCCGTGCTGTATCTGACACGCGGCCCCATGACCCCGGTGTTCGACCATGTGCGCGCCGAGAAGGTCAAGGTTACCGAGGCGATCCAGGAGACGCTCGACTGCGTGCGCGAGATCCGCGCCACCAACCAGGAGGCTCATTATCTTGAGGGGCTCAACGCCGTGATCGATGCCGAGGAGCGCGAGACCACCAGAGGCGAGCTCGCCAATGGGCTTTTGGTCAACTCCGCCTTTGCCATCCTGCGCCTGGGCATTGCCACCACGTTGGTCACGGGCGCTGCGATGGTCGCCTCCGGCCAGGTCGACTTTTTGATGATGTTTGCCTTCCTGCTTATGGTGAGCCGCATCTATGCGCCCTTTGATCAGGCGCTGATGCTGATGTCCGAGCTGTTTGCCGCCGAGTCGTCGGCCAAGCGCATGCGTTCCATCATGGAAGAGCCCGTGGCGCGGGGCTGCGAGCAGTTTGAGCCCGTAGGCCACGATGTGGTGTTCAATCACGTGGCATTTGGCTATGGTGCGGGCGAGGACGGCCGCGCCGGCGAGAAAGTTCTTACCGATGTGAGCTTTACCGCCAAGGAAGGCGAGGTCACGGCACTGGTCGGTCCTTCGGGCTCCGGTAAGTCCACGGTGAGCCGCCTGGCCGCGCGCTTTTGGGACGCCACCGAAGGCACGGTCACCGTGGGCGGCGTGGATGTTGCGAGCGTGGATCCCGAGGTGCTGCTGCGCGACTACGCCATTGTGTTCCAAGACGTGCTGCTCTTTGACGACACGGTGATGGGAAACATCCGTCTTGGTCGTCGCGATGCCACCGATGAGGAAGTGCTTGCTGCCGCGCGTGCCGCCAACTGCGACGAGTTTGTGAGCCGCATGCCGCAGGGCTATGACACCATGATTGGCGAGAACGGCTCCAAGCTGTCCGGCGGAGAGCGCCAGCGCATTTCCATCGCCCGCGCGCTGCTCAAAGACGCGCCTATCGTGCTGTTGGACGAGGCGACGGCGAGTTTGGATGTGGAGAACGAGACCGTGGTACAGCAGGCGCTCTCCCGTCTGCTTGCAGGTAAGACGGTTATCGTTATTGCCCACCGTATGCGTACGGTGGAAAATGCCGACAAAATCGTTGTACTCAAGGATGGTGTGGTTGCCGAGCAGGGCACTCCGGCGCAGCTCAAGGCGGCAGGTGGAGAATTCGCCCGCATGGTGGCGCTGCAAAAGGAAGCAGCTACCTGGCAGTTGTAAGAAGGGGCAAAGGGACAGTCCTTTTGTCACATTGACAATCGGTTACTCCGCATGGTTACTCCGCATCGTTAATTTTCAAAAGGTTAGCCATGGCTGACCTAGATAGTTAGATAAAATTGAGATATTTCAAAAGCGTGCTCGAGCAAACTTGTTTACTCGGGTGCTGAGGCACCATGCCGCGTCCAATGCGGCAAAAGGGAGAAGCAACATGAAGAAGTCGACGTTTAACACCCTGCTTGTCGGTGGCGGTTTTCTGCTCGGTACGGCCGGCACCTCCCGCGGGTGCGG
>CABMPS010000155.1 GCA_902388545.1 uncultured Collinsella sp. | reverse complement strand
AACGTGCTCTGGGACGCACCGTTGAATCGCACAGAGGGGAGGAATGCGAATCAAACTCAACAGGGCAGGCTTTTTCATCGCCTATTGCCTGCTCCGTTGCTGAAAACAATATAGTTCACCGTGGTTTACTTTCTAACGGCAAAATACGCCGTCACACCTTCTCCATAGGTTAACCCCGGTAAACTAAAACCACCACAAAGGGGACAGGCACCTTTGTGGTGGTTTTGGCCACGGCGGAGCCGCTAGAGCCCTGCTGGCCAGCGACAGACGGCCAAGTCGACGTGCATGTCGTCCTTAAACGTCACGCCCTCCCCCAGCAAAAGTTCGCGCTGAGCATCAGGACCGCCAAAAGCAAAGCCCTCGCAAATGCGGCCATCGGCAAACACCACACGATGGCAGGGAATCTGACCAGGGCGCGGATTGCTATGCAGGGCATACCCCACGTACCGCGCACTTCGTGGACGACCGGCGAGCAGCGCCACCTGGCCGTACGTGGCGACCATCCCTTCGGGGATCTGCTCGACCACCTCGTACACCCGCTCAAAAAAGCCCTCAGACGCCATTGCTCGCTCCCTTCCACCCGGAATAGCATAAACCACCACAAAGGTGCCTGTCCCCTTTGTGGTGGTTTTGGCAGGTGGGCTAGTTAACGGGCTGGAAGAAGGCTACGGCTACGGCGCCGGGGCCTACATGGGTGCCGATGGTGGCGCCGATGGTGTGAACGGGCAGTTCGCCCTCGGTGTGGCCAGCCCACAGTGCCGCGCTGTCCTCGATATACTTCTTGAGCACCGCATCCGAAAGGCCCGTATAGCCGAGCGCCAGCGGCATGGAAAAGTCGATGCCGCCCGCCTTTTCGACCTTCTGGTTGAGCAGGTTACGTCCGTTCTTGGAACCGCGCGCCTTGCCCAGCTGCACGATCAGACCGTCCTCGGCAGCCACCACGGGCTTTACGTTGAGCAGCGTACCCACGGCACCGGCCGCAGCAGACAGGCGACCGCCGCGCACCAGGTACTCCAACGTCTCGAGCAGGCCGATGACGACCACGCGGTCGCGCACGGCCTCGACAGCCGCCGCAACCTGAGCCGCGCCCTGGCCCTCGTCCACCAGGCGCAGCGCATACTCGACCAGCACGCGCTCGCCCAAGGTCACGTTATTGCTGTCCACGACGAACATGTCGCCGCCCGGCGCCTCGGCAAGTGCCGTACGAGCACTCTGGTTGGTGCCCGAGAGCTTGGCTCCCACGGTAATAATCACGGCCTCATCGCCGGCCTCACGCGCTTCGGCAATCGCCTGCGAAAAGGCGTACGGGTTGACCTGACCGGTCTTGGGCAGCTCATCGCGCTCCACAAGCATCTCGTAAAAGCGCTGGTGATCGATGTCGACGCCATCCATATACACATCGGTGCCAAAGGTGACGGACAGCGGCAGAACACGCAGAGCGGGGTGCTCCGCCGGCGACATATCGCTTGCGGAATCGGTAATAATGCGGACGGACATAACGAATCCTTTCTTGCGCAGGTCTCGCGCAGGGAATTTTGACAGCAATGTCCCGGCACGGCGTACGCGCTCAAACGGGACGATGCAGTTCTTGGCTGAAAGCTAGCGCCAGCGCGGCTCTAGATCTCGCGCAGGGTGTTGAGGATCGTGCGCAGCGATGCATACATCTGCTCGCGCTGCTCCACGCCCATGGCCTTGCCGGTGGTATCGAGCACCTCGCGAATGATGCGATCGGCCTCGCTCATGCTCTCGCCGCCCAGGGCAGTCAGGCGCACCGGAGCACGATACTTGACGGCCGCATCACCCGAGTCGTCAACCTCGACGTAGCCGCCCTCCTCCAGATGTGCCAGTGTGCGCGAAACGGCGGCACGGGTAACGCCGGCCATGCGGGCGAGGTCGGCGCCAGTCAGGCCGTCCTTGCTGCGCTCAAGATAGTACAGGCACATAACGTCGGAGCCCTTGAGGCCCAGCCTTGCGCCTTCGGACGTCTTGATACGCTGAATCTCCTTGTAGAGGCCGCTGATCAGTCCGACAAAGTCCTCAAAACGTGTCTCGTCGTTCTGCTGCATGGTGACGACCGCCTTTCGCTTACATGATGCTAACGGGTAAACATCTTAGCCGCACAAGGCAACACCCGTACCCAAATATCCCATTTGTTAACCCATCAACATAAAAACCACCACAAAGGGGACAGGCACCTTTGTGGTGGTTTGGGGCATCGAGTTTGATCCGCAGACTTCGCTACAGCCCCACGCAAGGATTGTCGCGGGTCACAAGCGTTTTAACGACAACCGTCGCTCCCAGATAGCGCTCGAGCAGCTCGGCTAAGCGATCGATCGCGGCCTGGCAATCCCCCATCCGCTCGGGCTCCACGCACTCAATCGCCAGGAAAGCATCGGCCGAATCATCGGACAACGCCGTTCGAACGCCATCGCGCCAGTTCCAGCAGCGGCATACGGCGCCCGCATCATCGATGTAGGCGAGCTCGCCGGGCAGCGTCGGGTCATCTGTCTCCTCGCCAAGCGGCAGAAATGAATCGCCACCGTCGGTCACCTTCAGGCAAAGGTCTCCCTCAATCGCGTGCAAATCCTCGCCGCCTACGGGCAGCGCGTAGGACAGCGACACCGTGTTGTAGATGTCCACCGCGGGCGTAATGTGGCCCACCGGCTTTCCTTTGAGCACGCGCTTGAGCAGGTTCTCAATTGAGCAACGCGCGCCCTTCTTGGTCTTGAATAGGCGATATGCCTCGCGCCATGCCTTAACCGGCGCATTCTCGCTGATGGTATCACTCGTCAGGTGACGCTCCGCATCGATATTGGCGCGGTCGAGCAACGCGGCAATCGCATCAACGTCCTCTTGAGGAATCTGAGCCGCGGGCTTCATGCCCTTTACGACCACAACACCGACAGCCGCCTGCGGAAATAGCTCCCAAAACGAATCCTCGGCAACGAAACTCTTCATGTGCTCTCCCTTCATAGCATGCGCCCGAGCCCGGGTGCCTAAACAAAAAGCGCCCTTACGACGGCCACCTTCAAAGTCCTACGGTGCCGCCACAAGAGCGCTTACGCTGCCCCCATCCGGAGAAGGGGGCGATATGTCAGGCGTATTGTAACCCGAGTCATTCGCCCAAGCAAAACCGCCACAAAGGTGCCTGTCCCCTTTGTGGCGGATATGGACTCGCGGCGACGCTAGTGTCGGAGTCCCAGCAGGCCGCGGCCGCGATGACGGGCGTCGGCGTGCACCTGAGCGTGCGGACCGGCGGCCTTCACGGACTCGGGCAGGTGCGAGTACTTCTTCTCGAAGTTCTCCTCGAACATCACGGCCAAGTTGTGCGCCGCCTCGTCGTAGCGCGCGGTGCTCTGCCAGTACTGGCGCGGCACCAGGATGCCGTCGGGCACGCCGTGGCACGTGGTGGGAATGTCAACGTTAAAGATATCGTCATGCACGAATTCGCTGTCCTCGATGGTACCGTCGAGGGCGCGGGCCACCAGGGCGCGCGTGTAGGCAAGCTCGATGCGATGGCCCACGCCGTAGCCGCCGCCAATCCAGCCGGTGTTGACCAGGTACACACGCGTGCGGCCGTCGGCGATGCGCTCACCGAGCATCTTGGCATAGACCATGGGGTCGAGCGGCATAAACGGCTCGCCAAACAGCGAAGAGAACGTGGGCGTGGGCTCGGTGACGCCGACCTCGGTGCCGGGGATCTTGGCCGTAAAGCCCGTCACAAAGTGATACATGGCGGCGTCGGCCGTCAGGCGCGAGATGGGCGGCAGCACGCCAAAGGCGTCGCAGGTCAAAAACAGCACGACGCTCGGAGTGGTGCCCATGCCCTTGGTCCACGCGTTGGGAATGTGCTCCACAGGGTAGGCCACGCGCGTGTTGTGCGTGACCGAGACGTCATCGTAGTTGGGCTTGCGGCTCTCGTCGAGCACCACGTTTTCGCAGATCGCGCCAAAGCGGACGGCGTTGAAGATCTCAGGCTCGTGGAACGCGTCCAGGCCCTCGCATTTGGCGTAGCAGCCACCCTCGATGTTGAAGATGCCCATGTCGGACCAACCGTGCTCGTCGTCGCCGATCAGCAGCCGCGTGGGGTTGGCCGAAAGCGTGGTCTTGCCGGTGCCCGACAGGCCAAAGAACACCGCGGTCTCGTGCGTGACGGGATCCATACTGGCCGAGCAATGCATGGGCAGCACGTCGTCCTCGACGGGCAGCAGGTAATTCATGACGCTGAAGATGGACTTTTTGATCTCGCCGGAGTAGCCGGTACCCGCGACCAAAATCACGCGCTCCTGGAAGTTGATGACCACGGCGGCGCTGGAGTTGAGGCCCTTGATGGCGGGATCGCACTGGTAGCCCGGCGCGGCGAGCACACAGAAGTCCGGCTCGCCGGTGCGCGCGATTTCGCGGGCAAGCGGGCGGGCGAGCATCTGCTTAATGAAGAGTGCCTGGCTGGCGCGCTCGCAGGCGACGAGCAGTCGGCGCGTGTGGTTGCGGTCGGCGCCGGCCATGCCGCGGGTGACGAACACGTCGCGCTCGTTGAGGTAGTCGACGATGCCGGCCTTGATGGTCTCGTAGCTCTCGATCGAAAGCGGTCGGTTGACGGCGCCCCAGGCGATCTTGTCGTGCACGTCGGGCGTGTCAACGATAAAGCGGTCATTGGGGGAACGACCAGTGCGCTCCCCCGTCTCGATCACCAGCGCGCCGTTGGATGCCATGCGGCCTTCTTCGCGGCGGATAGCGTGCTCGACGAGCTCCGCGGCGGGTAGATCGACCAGCAGACGGGGCTGATTCTCGGCGGGATCTTCGACCAGCGTAATACCAAAGTTGGACAAAACATCTGCAGGGGTAACACCAGGCATGGGGCCTCCTTTAAAAACGCGACACGAGGACACGACGCGCACTTTACTCACGTAAAGCCCGTTGTACCCGATATGCAAAAACGTTTTTGCGGCAAGGGCGGCAAGCCCGCCAAACGGTCAAAAATCGCAGGCAAGCGGCCTAGTCATTGGGGACGTTTTTAAACGACTAATCGTTGGGGACACTCTTGAACAGGCAACAACCAAGGAGCGTCCCCGGATGCCGGCACTCG
>CABMPS010000154.1 GCA_902388545.1 uncultured Collinsella sp. | reverse complement strand
GCCAATCTCATCGGCCTCGAGCAAGGTTCCGTCGACCATAAGACGGCGCACGCCGGCATCGAGCAGCTGCGGAACTTGCGGCGTGAGGTCGATGGGGTAGGCGTCGTACAGGCGTGAGCGGCCGTGGATGTCGGTACGCACCGGCATGACCTTGCCGTCGATATTCTTGAGCGAGAGCTTGCGGGCACGCAGGCGGCAGTTGGCACAATCGTGGATGCAGCCGTTGGCAACCTGCAGAATGCAATGCTCGCTTGTCATGACGCGCGGGCGGCCAAAGACGGTGATGCCCAGAGCCGCGGGCGCGGCGGTGCCGAGCGAGATAATCTCGTCGAGCGTGATCTCGGGCGAGAGCCAAAACGCACCGGCTCCGCGCTCGGCAAGCGCCTCCATGCAGGGCGTGTTGTGCACCGGCAGGCAAGAGCGAATCTCGGCCGTGGCGCCAACCTGGGCGGCCAGGGCAAGCTCAGAGATGTTGCCAATAGCGACCGTGGCGCCAGCAACAACCCATGGGTCAACGCGGACGTGGTCAACGGCGCGGCAGACCTCATCGAGCACGGGTACGATGCCCTGCTCAAACGTATCGGCGGGGGAGAGCTTGGCCGCATCGAGCGCGTCGGTGGTCATGTAGATGCGCGTTGCACCCTCCGCCCGCGCTGCCTCGGCGGCCTCGAGCGAGGTGACGGTGGCGCAGATCTGCGGCTCGTCGCGGTAGTGCTCGGGCGCGGGGCGGGAATCACTGGTGACAATCGCCGGCAGCTCGAGCGTTTTCGCGCGCTCCGCGTACGGCGCCAGAATGGCCTCTTCCAGCGCCTTGCAAGCGGCGGCGCGCACCTTATGTACGGCGGAGAAACCCATGCCACAGCCCTCATCGAGCGCCACCTCAAAGCTCGCAGCCTCAAAGGGAGAGGAACCCATGCGGCCGACGTGCTCAACCAGATCGGACGCCTCGACCGCACGGGTCTTGGCGGCTTCGACGGTAAAGCCCGTGGCCGTGGCCGTAAGCGAAGGGTCGTCGCAGCAGGTGAGCGTAACGGTAAACGGCTCGCCCAGACGCGCCACGACGGACACATCAACAGCTCGGCGGCGCAGCACATCGCGCTTGAGCGCGGCGCCGGCGGCGTCGATGGCACGCTGACTGCGAATCACGCGGACGCGGCAGCCCTCGGGCATGCTGCGGGGTACGCGACATTCGATGACTTCACCGGCTGCGGCATCATCGGCGGCAATGGTGGTCAGGAACTGGTCAAACTCGTTATCGTGGCGAAGCTCCAGCAGGTCGCCCTTGCCCACGGGCTCGAACAGCTCAATACGGGCGATGGCGGCGCGGCGACGGCGGTCGTCGGGCTTGAGGCCGCGCACATCGCGGTTGGCCGGGCGGCTGCCCAGCACCGTGCCCACGATCTGGCCGCGGTTGTTGGAACGCTCATAGCTCATCATCTCGTCGCCCGAGGTGCCGTCCTGATAGGCGTGCGTAAAGTCGCGGTTAAAGCAGCGCTTGAGCTGGCGCTGGCGGGCGTCTTTCTCGTCCTTGGCAACGGTGGTTCCGGCCAGCATGTCATCAATCTGATGACGATACACGTCGACGATGGAATACACGTAATCGGGCGCCTTCATGCGGCCCTCGAGCTTGAGCGACGCGGCGCCGGCGTCATACAGGCGGCGAACAAGTTGTGAAGTGTTGGTGTCACGCGGGCACAGCGCGCGCTCGCGACCGGCAGGGGAGAGCGAGTGACCGTTCTCGTCGATCAGCTCGTAGGGCAAGCGGCAGGGCTGGGCGCACATGCCACGGTTGGCCGATCGTCCCGCCATGGCAAAGCTCGAAAGCAGACACAGGCCAGAGTAGCAAAAGCAGATGGCGCCATGGCTAAAGACCTCAAGGTCCACATCGGGCGCGGCATCGTGAATGGCGGCAATCTCGTCGATGGAAAGCTCGCGCGAGAGGGTCACGCGGTCGGCGCCCTGCTCGCGGCACCAAAGGGTTCCGCGGTCGTCGTGGATGTTCGCCTGGGTCGAGATATGCGTCTCGATGCCGGGCATCGTGCGCTTGACCTCAAAGAACAGGCCCCAGTCCTGGATGATAAAGGCGTCGGCGCCCAGCGTGGAGCAGCGATGGATGAGCTGCAGCGCATCGCTCATCTCGGACTGCTTGATGACGATGTTGACCGTGACGTAGACGCGCGAGCCGGCCAGATGCGCGGCGCGGCAGGCCTGCTCAAAGGCCTCGTCGGTAAAGTTGGTGGCCTTGCGGCGTGCGTTGAAGCTGCCCATGCCGCAGTAGATGGCGTCTGCCCCGGCGGCGAGCGCGGCGGCAAAGGGCTCCGGGCCTCCGGCGGGGGCCAAGAGTTCGGGTCTGCGGTTGGTGGTTCGACTGGCGGTTGCGGTCATATCCTGCCTTTCAAAATGCTCAGATACTCAAAAGTATAGTGGTGCCGTCGCGGCAGGCGATGCCCGTGCTCTAAGCGGGATAAAGTCTTCAGCAGCTTGGACTGGCTGCTTCACATGAGAACCGTTCAGCGGTCCGGGGAAACCGTTGGGCGATAAAATATTCTCGCAACGTGATAATAATCTTGCATCGCGCGGAAACCTTGAGTACTATCCCAATCAAGCGCGGTGTTCAGACCGAACTGTGCCTCCCGGTGTGAACGCCGCGCTCCCGTTCCCTTTTACTTGTAAGGAGAAAAACATGAGCAAGACCGTCATGTCTTCCGATAACGCACCCGCAGCCATCGGCCCGTATTCCCCTGGTATCCAGACCGGCAACATGGTGTTCCTGTCCGGCCAGCTGGGCATCGATCCCGCAACTGGCAAGATGCCCGAGGGCGTCGAGGCCCAGGCCAAGCAGTCCCTTGCTAACGTCGAGGCCCTGCTGACCGCTGCCGGCGCCACCTTTGCCGATGTCGTCAAGACCACGGTCTACCTGGCTGACATTGCCGACTTCGCCGCCGTGAACGAGATCTACGCCTCCAAGTTCGAGGCCCCGTTCCCCGCGCGCAGCGCTTTCCAGGTTGCCGCTCTTCCGGCTGGCGGTCTGGTCGAGATCGAGGTCGTCGCCGCTCTCTAAGTCGTTGGCCACAACTAAACATGACATGCAAAAAGACCCTGCAGCGCGTGCGAGCTGCAGGGTCTTTTGTCAGGTGACGAATCGCTTGTGGAGCCGCGCTTCATTTTGCTCGTTAGCCCTCCTTGCGGACTTTTTGCAGGTAGCGGTACACGCTGGGCTCCGAGATGCCCAGCGCGGTGGCGGCGCAGGCCACGGCGCCCTTGAGCATGAACACCCCGTTGCCGTTGAGGTGGCGAATGGCGTCCACGCGGTCGCTCTGACCAAGCGACGCTACATCCAGCCCGCGCGCGCTCAGCAACTCGGCAATGCTGCGGTCGATGAGCTCCTGGGTGGACTCCGAAAGGCTTTCGACCTCGATAGGGGCGGGCTCCGTGCGCGTCGGCGCTGCGTCGAAGCACGCCATGAGCTGCTGCGCCATGGCGTTGATGGAGCGTACGGTCGAGAGGTCGGTGTTGACGCAGAGCATACCGACGATCTCGTCATTTTCGCGGATAAAGAACGTCGCGGACTCCAACGTCTTGCCACCGGCACCGCGCCCCTCGTAGCCCGTAATAAACGGCAGGTCGCGATACTTGGGGTCGTGCATGATCTTGAGCGCCAGATCGGTGGCGGGACCGCCGACTTTACGACCGCTCACGATGCCGTTGCGAATATCGACGATGGCATGGTCGGGATCCGAGAAATCGTGCAGGACGATCTCGCTGTTCTTACCGAGTATCTGCTCCAGGAAATCGACCATCGGCAAAAAGCGGCGTACGGTCTCGTTCACGGGCAACTCCTTTGGGTGAAATCGGAAGTTTCATAACAATTTTTTCTCATGGTAACACGCTGCTCTTCATCTCGTATATCCGCAGGTACATTGCGTAATACAGACGAACGGTAGGAATTTGGCGGTAAACGGTTGACCAAAAGAAAAGTTAGATGTTATTTTGACCAAGCACTTTCCTGACCTGCGGAAATGCATAATCCCAGCTCAAGAACAGTCTGATAACAAAAAATTATTATTGAGAATGAGAATCATCTTTAATACGATATGCAACGAAGGCACAACCTCAACCCCGCACTGCGTCACAATAGAGCGTTAGATGCGAAAACAACTATTTCGAGGATTGGTGGTCAAATGACCCAGGAGACGGTTAAGAACGGCACTGAAGCCCTGTTCACTCGTGAAGGCATGCCTCCCGTTAAGGAAATGATCCCGTGTGCCCTTCAGCACGTACTGGCATCGTTTGCCGGCATCATCACCCCGGCTGTCATCATGGCCGGCGTCTACGGCTTTAATAGCCAGCAGAGCACCGACATCATCCAGGTCGCGCTCATTCTTTCGGCGATCGACACGGCCCTTCAGGCCTTTGCCCCCTTCCGTCGCATCGGCGGCGGCCTGCCCATCGTCATGGGCGTTTCGTTCGCGTTCCTCCCGGCCCTGCAGGCCATGGGTGCCTCGGGCTTTAGCTTTGGTGCGCTGCTGGGCGGCGAGATCGTCGGCGGCGCCGTCGCGGTCCTCTTTGGTCTGGCCTACAGCAAGATCAAGTGGCTGTTCCCGCCCGTCGTGACCGGTACGGTCATCTTCTCCATCGGCGTTTCGCTGTATCCCACGGCCGTCAAGTATATGGCCGGCGGTATGGGTACGCCGCTATGGGGCACCCCGCAGGCCTGGTGCGTCGCTCTTATCACCTTCGCCGTGGTCTTTGCGCTCGCCAACTTTGGCAAGGGCACGCTCAAGCTGGGATCCGTGTTCTTTGGCATGATCGTCGGCATGATCGTCTCCATCCCCTTTGGCATGATCGACTTCTCCAGCGTCGCCACCGCTCAGGTCTTCGCCCTTCCCAAGCTCATGCCCTACGCGCTCGAGTTTGATCCCGAGGTCTGCATTACCCTCGCTGTCGTGTTCCCCATGGTTGCCATCCAGGTTATCGGCGACGTCTCCGCCGCCTGCCTGGGCTCCATCGACCGTATGCCCACCGAGCGCGAGCTCTCCGGCGCTATCGTGTCCCAGGGCCTCACTTCTATGGTCGGCGGTCTGCTGG
>CABMPS010000153.1 GCA_902388545.1 uncultured Collinsella sp. | reverse complement strand
CTTTCTTATACACTACCTCTTTCAGCACCTCCAGCGCCTCCCCATACCGCTCGCATATCGCATGCACGGCCTGGCGCGACAGGCGACGTCCGTTCTTATTTAAAAAGACCGCCGAGGTCTCGGTTCCGCGGGCATGGGCCGCCAAGCGAGAACGTCCCTCAGTTACATAGAGCGTCAGAGCTCGCGCCGCGCTTCCCACCAGTGGGGACAGGCGTTCCTTTGAGCCCTTACCGCGAACGAGTACAAAGCCATCGTCAATATGGATATCGCCCACATCGAGCCCAACCAGCTCACTCACACGCAAACCGCATCCGTAGAGCACTTCCAAGATGGCATGGTCGCGCAGTCCCATCTCGCCCTCGGGAAAGTCTTGATCGAGCAGCGCCGAGACATCCTCCACCGATAGATACTCCGGCAAACGCTCAGCCTTTTTAGGCAGGCGCAACGCCGCCGTCGGGTTTTGGGCCACGGCCCCATCGCGCACCAAAAAGGCATGCAGGCCCTTCACGGCAGCAAGCGCGCGCTCCACCGAGGCGTCGGAATAGCCTCCGCCGCGGCGATCGGCGACAAAGCCCTCCACGACCTGACGGGTCACCTCTTCAAAAGACACAATACCCGCCCGCTCCAGATAGGCGCAGTACGTCGTCAGGTCACGACGATAGGCCACAATCGTGTTGCGCGCCAAGCCCCGCTCGACCGCGAGGTAATCGAGATACTCCCCCGCCGCCACGGCGAGCGACGAGGGAGTAGCTTCGGTATGTTCCTTATTCGCCGGCACCCTTAGTCCGTAGCGAGGTTCATGGGCGTCACCTGCAGACGGTCGACACCCTCGTGCTGGCCAATCGAAGCACGCACGAACTCGCGGAACAGCGGCTGCGGGTTGGTCGGGCGGCTCTTGAACTCGGGATGAGCCTGAGTTGCCACATACCACGGATGCACGTCGCGCGGCAGCTCGACCATCTCGACCAGGCGCTCGTCAGGCGACAGACCCGAGATAACCAAACCGGCGTCCTCGAGCTGGTCGCGGAAGGCGTTGTTGAACTCAAAGCGGTGACGGTGACGCTCGTAGACGAGTTCCTCGCCATATGCCTCGCGAGCAAGGGTATCGGCAGCAAGCTTGCACGGATAGGCACCCAGACGCATGGTGCCGCCCTTCTCAGTCACGTCCTCCTGCGAGCTCATCAGGTCGATGACGCTATACGGGCCATCCGGATCGAACTCAGAGGAGCTGGCGCCGGCAAGGCCGACGACATTGCGGGCGAACTCACACACGGCCACTTGCATACCCAGGCAAATGCCCAGATACGGAATCTTGTGCTCACGGGCAAACTCGGCCGCGAGGATCTTGCCCTCCAGGGCGCGCTTGCCAAAGCCGCCGGGGACCAGGATGCCCGAGGCGTCGCCTAGAACCTCGGAGACATTCTGCTCATCGAGGCTCTCGCCGTCGACTAGCTGGACGTCCACATGGCGATCGTAGAAGACGCCCGCATGGTGCAGGGCCTCGATAACCGACAGGTACGCATCGGGCAGCTGCGTGTACTTACCCACGACGGCGATCTTCACCTTGTCGGCGTGATGGTTGGCGTGATTCTGTTTGCGCAGGAACTCGTTCCACTCGCTCATGTCGCGCTCACGCGGATCCAGACCCAGGCGCTCGCAAATGCGCAGGTCAAAGTCCTGCTCGGCAAGCAGCTGCGGAACATCGTAAATGCTCGCGCAGTCCTCGTTGGTAAAGACGCAATCGGTGTCGACGTCGCAGAAGCTTGCGATCTTTCCGCGGATAGCGTCATCGATATGGTGGTCGGAGCGCAGCACGATAATATCGGGCTGGATGCCAAAGCTGCGGAGCTCCTTGACGGAATGCTGCGTGGGCTTGGTCTTGACCTCGTGGGCGGCGGCGATATAGGGAACGAGCGACACGTGGATGTAGCAGACGTTCTCGGGGCCGGCCTCCTTGCGGTACTGACGGATGGCCTCGACAAACGGTTGGGACTCGATGTCGCCGATCGTGCCGCCCAGCTCGGTGATGACTACATCGGAGCCGGTCTGCTCCTCGATGCGGCGAAACTTGTCCTTAATGGCATTGGTGACGTGGGGAATCACCTGCACGGTACCGCCCAAAAAGTCGCCGCGACGCTCACGGGCGATTAGGCTTTTGTAGATGGCACCGGTCGTAAAGTTGGAATCGCGGGTCAGGTTCTCATCAATAAAGCGCTCGTAATGACCCAAGTCCAGGTCGGACTCGTAGCCGTCCTCGGTCACAAAGACCTCACCATGCTGGAACGGGCTCATGGTACCGGGGTCGACGTTCAGATACGGGTCGGCCTTCTGCATCGTTACTTTGTAGCCACGCGACTTGAGCAGACGGCCCAGCGAGGCCGCGGTGATACCCTTGCCCAGGGACGAAACCACGCCACCGGTTACGAACACATGCTTGGTCATATTGAGTTACCTGCGCTTCCCGTAGAAGTTGTTTATCCACATCTTACGGGTCTTCATTGTAATACTCGCGCCGCGGACCGTCCGCAATTTTTCTCGCGTGCGATTGCATTTCTCAATCTTGAAACAAAATGCCGCCCGGTTTCCCAGGCGGCGTCGCTATGGCAAGGGTTACATGCTGCTATCGATCAGCAACCTCGTCCTCAAGCATTTCTTGAACGAGCATGCCGGTACGGACGCCCTCAAGATACCACTCACCACGTTCGGTGAGGCAAATGCCATTTGCAAGCTGACCGCCGTCGTCGCTATAACGCGAGACGACATCAATCATACCTTCGGAATCCAAGCGATCGATTGCGGCGCGGGCACGATACGGCGAAACCCCCACGCGCTCGGCAAGCGTTTTGCGCGAGAAACCATACGGCCCGCCATTGTCTTCGGTTTGCTGGTCGATCTCCATCAACACCAGCACCTCGACACGCTTCATATCGTTGACACTCGCACGACCCTTGCCCGCCATAGCAGCCTCCTCAAACCGAGCACGAGCATCTAACGCGCCGTGCGCGACCGACACACCTCACGATGGCAGGTAATATCCATCATGCGGCATCCCGCTAAGGATGAAACAGTTACGGTTATTGTATACCGCTCAAATTGTTTCTAGGCAGGTAAACAGCTATTTTTCGCCGAAATAGACGCTTTATTGATCAAAAAGCCGTACCGGGCGCTAACCCGATACGGCCAAAATGCAATGCAATTACCGCGGTGCTTCAAACTTAGCGATGGAAGAAGCCGCGGCGCTCAAACTTGGGCTCGCAGCACACGTTGATGCCCAACTTGCGCAGTACCGTCTCGTCCGTCGGCGAGATGATCACGCTAAAGAAGGCATCGCAACCGCGCAACTGCTCCAGGCCCGAAAGGACGCGAGCGGCCGTCTCACTCGTGGCCGAGGTGATCGACAGCGCCATAAGCGTCTCGTCGGTGTGGAGGCGCGGGTTTTTACTTCCCAGGAAATGCGTCTTGAGCTTACTGATGGGCTCGATCGCCTCATCGCTAATGACCTCGAGCTCAAGGTCGACGCCCGAGACATGCTTGAGGGCGTTCATGATGAGCGAGCTCGCGGCGCCCAGGCGCGTGGAAGTCTTACCGGTCACCACGGAGCCGTCGGGCATGACCATGGCGCCTACGGGGCCACCCGTCAGCTGCTCCCTGGTAAGGGCGGCCGAGCGTGCTGGCGAGTAATTCTTGTCGATACCGGCCTTTTTCATAATGAGCTTGAGACGATCAACCTGCTCATCGCCCACGCCGGTGCGGCGCACGGCCTCGACCGCAGAAAAGTAGCGGCGGACGATCTCCATCTTGGAGGCATCGCGACAGGCATCGTCATCGGTGATGGCAAAGCCGACCATATTGACACCCATGTCGGTGGGGCTCTGGTAGGGGCTCTCCCCCAGAATCTTTTCCATCAGGGCACGGACCACCGGGAAAGCCTCGACGTCACGGTTGTAGTTGACCGTGGTCTTGTTGTAGGCTTCCAAGTGGAAGGAGTCGATGATATTGGCATCGTCGAGGTCGGCCGTGGCGGCCTCGTAGGCAATATTGACCGGATGCGTCAGAGGAAGATTCCAGACCGGGAAGGTCTCAAACTTGGCATAGCCGGCGGCGGTACCGTGCTTATGCTCGTGATAGAGCTGGCTGAGGCAGGTCGCCATTTTGCCCGAGCCGGGGCCGGGTGCCGTCACGACAACGAGCGGACGCGTGGTCTCGACAAACTCGTTCTTGCCGTAGCCATCGTCGGACACGATCAGATCGACATCGTGCGGATACCCCTCGATGGGATAGTGCAGCTTGGCGGGAATACCGAGCGCGTTCAAGCGGTTGCGGAACACATCGGCAGCAGGCTGGCCGGCGTACTGGGTGATAACCACAGCCGCGACGGCAAAGCCGTTGCCGCGGAACAGGTCAACCAGGCGCAGCACATCCTCGTCATAGGTAATGCCAAGGTCACCACGAGCCTTGTTTTTCTCGATGTGGTTCGCGTTGATCGCGATGATAACCTCGACATCGTCGGCGATGCTCTTGAGCATGCGGAACTTGCTGTCCGGCTCAAAACCCGGCAGTACACGACTCGCATGATAGTCATCGAACAGCTTGCCGCCAAACTCCAAATAGAGCTTGCCGCCAAACTGCGAGATGCGCTCTTTAATATGAGCGGCCTGCAGCTCGATATATTTCGCGTTGTCGAAACCCTGGCGCATGTATGGCTCCCGTCCCGTTTCGTAAATTAAGTTCCTACGCGATTATAACGGAGCCTGCCCTCCCCGACGCCCAGGCCATCAACAGGCACCAACCAAACACGTCATCGATAAGTTGCGGTGAAATAGCTCCTGTTTAACCCCTCAAGACGGCCAAACAGGAACTATTCCACCGCAACTTCCCCTTTTGGCGCAAAGTAACCTGACCCCTTTGCACCAACAGCAGAAACGTCGCGGGCAGAGAACGGACAGCGAACAGACACCAGAGCGAGCAAGCCGCCCCCTGCGCCAACAATGGCAGCGCCGCAGGTTGAGCATAAGTCAGCGAAAGCCCACCAGAGCGAGCAAGGTGACGTGAAAGAGGAGGGCATAGGCCTTTTGGCCATGCCCGACGATT
>CABMPS010000152.1 GCA_902388545.1 uncultured Collinsella sp. | reverse complement strand
CCTCGCCAGCAGCCGCACCGGCGCCCGCGGCGGCGCCCACCACGTTGCCCACCGTGGGCAGATGGTCGTCGGCCAGGGCCGAGGCGCCCACGTACGGAATCTGCTTGGTGCCGCCCATGGCATTGACCTTGAGCGCCAGCAGCTTGTTCTTCTCGTCCATGAGGTCGAGCACCTGCTTGTTCAGGCGGCCGATCTCGCGATAGAGCGCCTTGTTGGACGTGTCGTCGCGATGCAGGCGACGGTTGATGCGGTAGTGGTGGATCAGGATGGCCACAATCAGCACGGGGACTGCGATGAGCATGGCAAACAGAATGACCGCGCCGATCTTGCCCACCAGGTCAAACGTGGTGAAGTAGGTCATAAAGATGTTGAAGTACTCAACCCAGCCAAACACCAGCAGGTTAAGGATGGAGCTCACAACGGCAACGACGTTGTAGACAACCTTTGCCAGCAGCTCCCAGGCAAATCCCAGAAACTCACTCACCGTCGGTACCCTCCTGCTTGGTCGCGTTCATCGCCGCCTCGGCCTCGGCCTTTAAACGACGAGCTTCCTCGAGCTTGGCCTCGGCCTGGGCAAGCTGCTCGGCGGCGTTATCGGCCGTGACGGTAGTGTCACCCTTGCCCTCGGCGTCCACGATGGCAGCCGCGGCGGCCAGGCGGTCCTCCTCGGCCATAGCGCGCTTGAGGTTCATGCCCACCACGATGAGGTGATACACCTGGTAGATAAAGAACAGCAGCATGGGCAGCACGATCACAATGAGGAAGCCCATGGAGCTGGACAGGAAGTCCATGACCTTGCCCATCTGCGGCAGTGCAAACACGTATTTGCCCACGATGTCGCCGTCGCTGATGATGTGCGTATCGGCCACGTCGTTGTTATCGCCCTTGGTGGTAAAGCTGCGCATGCCGTTGACCTCGTCGATGGCGGCGATGCGGTGCGTGTTGAGCGCGTACTCGTTGTCGATGATGGTATGGAACGTCACGATGTCGCCCACCTCGAGCTTGGAGGTGTCGCACTTTTTGATGACGATGAGGTCGCCCTTGTTAAACGTGGGAGCCATGGAGTCGGACTGCACGGCGAGCGGGGTGAAGCCGGCGATGTCAGAGACGCTGCCGTCCTCGCGCGTGGCGAGCGTGGTAAACGCATACAGGGCCGCCACCAGGATGATGATCCACATGACGACGCTCAGCGCGATGGATGCGACTTTTTTAACAGATTGCATGATGTCCCTTACTACCGTGTCTGTCTAGGTCGTGCGCGGCCCGGTGGCCGCCGTGCATATCTACTGTTCCTCGATGCCCTCGAAGCGCATCGATACCGAATAGTTAGCCCCCTTTAGCATATTAGTGCAATTTGGGTCCGTTCCCTCGAGCCATATGCGAACGGTTACCGGCTTGTCCGTTTCTGTTATCAGGTCGAACATGTCGCTGGCCGCGGTGGCAGCACCCGAGTCGAGCCCAAAGACGGTGGCCGAGCCAGATGAACCGCCGCCCCCGTTAGGGTTGTAGACCCACGTTCGACCATCGGCGGTAAAGCTCATACGCATGGCACTGGCCATGCCCTGTGTATCGGAGCTAAACCGCGTGCCGGGCACGCCGCCGTCGCCATCCTGCCCGGTCAGGCGAACGCGCAGGTCCGTACTGCTCATAAAGTGCAGCGTAAACTCCAGGTAGGCGCCGGTGGCGGGATCGGCGGTGGAGCCGTCCTCGAAGGTGAAGGTCTGGTAGTCGCTCGTGGTGACGGGCTTGAGCTTGGACGCGTCGATGTCCACGCCCTTTTCGCTGGCAATGCGCGCCGAGATCTGATCAAAACCCAGGCTGTGCACGTATTCGTCGAACGCGGCATGCCCGTCCAGGTCAAAACGCAGCGAGCCGTCGGCGTTGGCGTCGATCATGAGCATGCGGGTCTTGGCGCTATCGGCGATAGAAAACCAGGCAAAGGTTGCCATGGCTATCGCCACCAGCGCAAACAGCACCAGCACCACGGTGGTAGTGAGCTTGCGGCGCAGGTCGATATCGGTGGGCGCGGCAACCGGAGCGCCGGTGGTCGGGCGGCGGTTGTCGGGCGTGACGTGTGCCATTGCTACTCACCGTCCAAGGTCGCAAAGAGCGCCAGGTGCAAGGTGCCCGGATCCTGATACAGATAGTCGGCGCTATCGGGGTCGGTGCCCTCGATGTAGTAATAGATGTCCAAACGATAGGTCTGGCCAAGCCCCAGCGTGGCGAGCGCGTTTTGCGGGCGCGTGGCCGTCTCGCTCGTGTCCAACGTAAAGGCGGCAGGGTCCTGCGTCACGTTGGCACCGCAAGCGAGCTGGCCGTTTTGCCAGCCCAGCAGCATGCCATCGGCGTAGCCCGCCAGGCCCGCAGGCGCGGTCGTGGGATGCTCGCCGCGATGGCCGCTGTCGGAACTGTCGAGCTCAAAGATGTTGGTGGCGAGCACCTGGTTGCCGCTCGAGATCTTGATGCCCACGCGGGCCGCGCGCAGCAGCTCGGCGTTGGCGCCCTGCGGGACCAGCGATTCGGCCAGATACAGGCTCACCTTGCCCTTAACCTTGCTGGCGCCCGTGCCCGTGATGGTGGGGCGCAGGTCGATCCAACCGTGGTAGAACGCGGAGCCGTTGTCTTTTGCCTGCTCAAACACCGTGGCATCGCCGGCTGAGTTATTTTGCGCGCAGGCCGCAAAGCCGTTGAGGTCAAAGGTCGAGACCGGGTAGAGCGTCACGGCGCCATTCGCGCTGGAAGTCAGGGAAACGTCGCCCTGCTGCGTCCAGCTGCCGTGATCGGCATCGCCCAGCTCTAGCACCAGCTTGGACGTGTCGCTGCGCACGCTCACCGAGTTGGTGTTGACCTTCATGTTGTTGGTAAACCAGGCGTAGGTCGCGACGCCCAAAGTGGCGGCGAGCGCCACCATAACGAGCGCGATGTAGGCACGCGCGCGACGGGAGTGACGGCGGGCGGCAGCGCCCTCGAGGACCTGGCACTTGGCGGCTACGCTGGAGGGAACCGCGGGGCTCTCGCTCTGGGTTTTGGCCTCGCAGCTATCTGCTGGCATGCGCTTCTGATCTTTCACGTCGCTCGCCCCCTTACGCCTTGGCCGCAGCAAAGGCAAGCTGCAGCACCACATCGCGGGCCTGGGCCTCGTCGATGCAATTGGCGTCGCAGCCTTCCATGTATACAACGTAGCGAACGCTTGCCACCTCGTTGGCGGCCAGCGTGCAGATGGGCGTGGCGCCCGCGCGCGGCGTGGGCGTGTCACCGGTGCCATCCATGCTGTAAGAACTAATAGCGCGGGCCGGGTCGGCGGTGTAGCTCCAGCCCGAGGCGGCACCCGCTACGACCGCGCCGTCCTGCGCCGTGGTGCGCCTGTTGGTGGCGCCTGCGGTATTGCCCAAGTCGTCACAGGTAAAGATATGCGTTTGCGTGCCCGACGCAGTCGTGATCACCAAGCCCAGGCGCAGTGCGGCCAGCAGCTGCGGGTCGCTCGTCATGCCCATCTGGCCCTGGTACAGGTACACGTTGAGCGCACTGTCGCTGCCCTTAAGGTACAGCGTGCCCGAAAGGGCGTAGTCATCCAGCTGCGCGGTGCAGTCGGCGTAGTCGGTCGTGATACCCGCGGCGTTTTGGAACGTGCCGCGCCAAAAGCGGGAAAGGTCTGACGTCGAGATGGGATAGAGCGTCTTGTCGGCGGCGGCAAGTGTGGCCGTTGTGTCCCAGGGCCCGTTGGCCGAAAGGCCAATCTGCAGGTCGGAACCCTCGTCGCTTACCGCGTGCGCCACGGGGGTCACGTTGGTGTAGCGCGAGTTGCTAAACCAGGCGTAGGTGGCGGCGCTCAGGGCGGCTACCAGCACCAACATCCATGCGGCCGCGGCAACCATGCGACGACGCGAGATTAGGATATCTTTGATGTTCGATGCACTCATCCCTGGCCCCCTTACGAACGCTTACCGGCAAAGCGCAGCGCCAGCGATTGCAGGCTGGTGGCGGCCAGGTTGTTGGTGCAGTCGGGGTCGCAGCCTTCCAGCCACACGTACACATCCACGCGCACGGGCGTGCTGCGATTGGCGCCCTCGGCCGCGGCGGGCAGGCTGCAGATCTTGGTCGTGGCCTCCTTGAGGCTCACGACACCGGTGTCTTCGTTATAGTCGCAGAAGTTAGCGCTGGTCAGCTGGTCAAAATGAACCGTGGCGCCATCGGAGCGGGTGCTGTCGAGCACCCGGTGGTTCTGCTCGCTCTCGCCGGCATCCTTGCCGTCGAGCGTGTTGTAGCGCGCCTGGGGATTGTGCTCGCCCGAGACCTCAAAGACGTACTGGCCCGTCACGGTATCGCCCTGCCCTGACGCATAGGTAACCAGTCCCACGCGCAGGGCGGTTGAGATGGGGTTTGCCGGATCCTGCTCGGTAAAGTCGATACCCGACAGGTACACGTCGGTCGCGGCCGAGTTGGTGGCCAGGTACAGGGAAGTCTTGTAGTAGTCGGAATGCTCGGCGGCACCAAACATGTTGGCAAAGAGCGAGTCCTGGGTGGTTCCACCGGTAAAGCCCGTTACCTTTTGAAAGCCGTTGAGCACGTTGTCGGTCGAGACGGGATCGAGCAGACCCGTAAAGCTCAGGCCGGCGTTGGTTTTGTATTCGCCGTCGTACTCGTTGGAGATAAGGAAGGTCACGCCCGTGCCCGCCGCCATCTTGACGTCGGTTATGTGGCGGTTGGCGTTATAGATGTACCAGGCATACGTTACGGCTCCGGCAGCAGCAAGCGCCACCAGCAACGTGGCGAGCATGCGATTGAACTGTTTTTGCAGCGAACGCGCGTCCGACATGCCCCTCCCCCAGATGCCGTGTTGTAAACCGCCTGGACATCATTTGCCCATAATGGAGTTATTTTACGCGAACGTGCAGTTCATCGGGGGTACAAACGCGACTTTTCGTGTGCTGTTCGCGCCGCATCGAGACGGAGAGGGTCGCAAATCGCCGCTTTTTAAAAAATAGTTCTTGCCACTGGGTGGGAGCTCCGTTATATTATTCCGTGCGCACTCGCGCACCCTTGATCGGGCGTTTAGCTCAGGGGGAGAGCGCTTCCCTGACACGGAAGAGGTCAGAAGTTC
>CABMPS010000151.1 GCA_902388545.1 uncultured Collinsella sp. | reverse complement strand
GGTCAAAGGCGGCACCATGATCCTCCTGGTCGACAAGATCGAAAAAAGCTTCGGCGCACGCGTCCTCTTTAGCGGCGCGTCCTTCCAGATCAACCCCGGCGAGCGCTTCGCGCTCGTGGGCCCCAACGGCGCTGGCAAAACCACCATGCTCAAAATCATCATGGGCATCGACAGTCCCGACTCCGGCCAGGTCCAGTACGCAAAGGACTGCCAGGTGGGCTACCTAGAGCAGGAAACTAATCTGGAACAAAAGGACACCACCATCCTCGCCGAGGTCATGGCCGCCGCCAAGGAAATCCGCCGCATGGGCGAGCGCGCTAACGAGCTGCAGGCCCAAATCACCGAGCTCTCCGAGCAGGGCAAGGACGTCGACGCACTCCTCAACGAGTACGGCCAGGTCCAGGACCGCTTTGAGCACCTGGGCGGCTACGAGCTCGAGAGCAACGCCCGCAAGATCCTGTCCGGCCTGGGCTTTAAGGTCACCGACTTTGAGCGCCCGTGCTCCGAGTTCTCCGGCGGCTGGCAGATGCGTATCGCGCTCGCCAAGCTTTTCCTGCGCCATCCCGACCTGCTGTTGCTGGACGAGCCCACCAACCACTTGGACCTCGAAAGCGTCCAGTGGCTTCGCGGCTTTATCGCCAACTACGACGGCGCCGTTCTCATCGTCAGCCACGACCGCGCCTTCATGGACGCCTGCGTCGACCACGTCGCCGCGCTCGAGAACCGCCGCGTGACCACCTACACCGGCAACTACAGCAGCTACCTCAAGCAGCGCGAGGACAACCTGGAGCAGATGCGCGCAAAGCGCGCCGCCCAGGAGCGCGACATTGCCCATATGCAGGTCTTCGTCGACAAGTTCCGCTACAAGGTCCAGGAGCGCATCCGCAAGATCGAGCAGATCAAAAAAGAGCTCGTCATCCTGCCCGAGGGCCACAAGCACATCGACTTTAAGTTCCCCGACCCGCCGCGCTCCGGCGACATGGTCGTGGGGCTCGAGGGCGTCTCCAAGTCCTACGGCGAAAAACACATCTACAGCGACATCGACCTCAAGCTCTACCGCGGCGAGCACGTGGCACTCGTTGGCCCCAACGGCGCCGGCAAGTCCACGCTCATGAAGATCATCGCCGGACTGGAGCCGCCCACCACCGGCACCCGCGACCTGGGCACCAACGTGGGCGTGGCCTACTACGCCCAGCACGCACTCGAGGGCATGACCGAGTCCAACACCGTCCTGCAAGAGATCGACACCGTCACGCCCAAGTGGACCGTGCCGCAGCAGCGCAGCCTGCTGGGCGCCTTCCTGTTTAGCGACAACGATTCCATCGAGAAGCAGGTTCGCGTCCTCTCCGGCGGCGAAAAGGCGCGTCTGGCCCTGGCCAAGATGCTCGTGGCCCCCGAGGCGCTCCTGTGCCTGGACGAGCCCACCAACCACCTAGACATCGACTCGGTGGACATGCTCGAGAACGCCCTGCAAAACTTCCCCGGCACCATCGTGCTGATCAGCCACGACGAACACCTGGTGCGCGCCGTGGCCAACCGCGTGATCGACATCCGCGATGGCAAGGTCACGGTCTATGACGGCGACTACGACTACTACCTCTACAAGCGCGAGGACCTCGCAGCCCGTGCCGCCGCCGAGACGGCAGGGGAGAGTGCGCCGGCCACGGCCAAGTCCACCAAAGCCAGCGCCGCCCAGCCCGACACCCCCGCCGCGGCCCCCAAGCCTGCCGAGGGCAAAAAGACCAAGGAGCAAAAGCGCGCCGAGGCCCAGGCCCGCGCCGCGCTCAACAAAAAGCTCAAGGGCGTGCGCAACCAGCTCAAAAAGATCGAGGCGGAGCTCGACAAAAAGCGCGCCCGCTATGACGAGCTTATGGAATTGATGGCAAGCGAAGAGCTTTATGCCGATCAGGACAAGTTCAACGCCGCGCTGGGGGAATATAACGGCCTTAAGCAAGAGCTACCCAAGCTCGAGGACGAATGGCTGGAGCTTTCCACCCAGATCGAAGAGGAGACCGCGCGTGAACTCTCGTAAGGCCGCTGCCGTGGCAATGAGCATCATCGCCATCGCCTGTCGCATCTGCGGCATCTTTATGAGCGCGATGACCGTGCTGCTGTGCTTTAGCGGCCTCACCGCTAAGCTGCAGATCGTGGGCTTTGTCGTTGAGCTTTCGCGCGCCCTGCCGAGCGCCATCGCCGGCTACGGCGTCATCACGTCGCCTTTTGGCGGCGTGTTCCGCCTGGATTACGCCATCGTCGCCGTGATCCTGTTTGCGATCGACTATCTGCTCACGCGTGCCTCGCGCCGCATCCGCTAGGGGAGCGCCATGTCCAGCAGCCATCTCATGAACCTGCTCGCCAGCGCCGTCGCCGTCATCGTGGGCATCGTCATCCACGAGAGCGCGCACGCCGCCGCGGCCTGGGCACTCGGCGATAAAACGGCCCGTTCGCGCGGCCGCGTCTCACTCAACCCGCTCAACCACATCGACCCATTTGGAACCATCATCCTGCCGCTGCTCATGCTTGCCGCCGGCGGCCCGGTGTTCGCCTTCGCCAAGCCCGTGCCCGTGTACCTCAACAACCTCAAACACCCCAAGCGTGACGAGGTCCTGGTGAGCGCGGCCGGCCCCGCGTCGAACATCGCACTCGCATGTCTTGCCGCGGTCCTCATGCGCCAAGCCTATGGCAACCTCTACACCAGCATGTCCTTTGCCGTGGCGTCACAGATCATGAACTTCGGCGCCACGTTTATCGTGGTCAACCTGTCACTCGCGTTCTTCAACCTCATCCCGATCCCGCCGCTCGATGGCTCGTCGATCATCGTGCCCTTCCTCAAAGGCAAAGCACTCAACAACTATTACCGTCTGCAGCAATACGCTATGCCCATCCTCATCCTAGTTCTGTACCTGCTGCCCATGTGGACCGGCATCGACGTGATCGGCCGCTATTTCGACGTTACCGTGTATCCGCTTGCTGAGCAGCTGCTCAACTTCGCAATCGCCGGCATCTAAGGTAAACTTACAGGTCGACCGTGCAAAACGGTCGTAACATGCACCCAAACCGCGCCGCGAAGGCGCCGTCAAAGGAGGTCGAAGATGTCGTATCGCGTGTCGACGCAGGTCTACAGCGGACCGTTCGACCTGCTGCTGCAGCTGGTAACCCGCCAAAAAGTTGATATCGGCGCCATCTCGATCAGCGAGGTGGCCGAGCAATACCTGGCCGAGGCCGAGCGTATCGAGGCGCTGGACCTGGACGTGGCGAGCGACTTTTTGCTGGTCGCGGCAACTCTTTTGGACATTAAGGCAGCCTCGCTGGTACCCCAGGAGGCCCCGCGCAAGACAGGCGACGGTGACGAGGACGACGAAGACCTCGAGGAACTCAGTGCGCTCGACGGCGACGCCCTGCGCGAAGTCCTGATCCAGCGCCTGATTGCCTACAAGCAGTTTAAAGGCGCGGCGGCAGCCCTTGGCGCGCGGATGCAGGCCGAGAGCCGCATGCATCCGCGCGTGGCCGGCCCCGACCCCGAATTCCTTGGCCTTATGCCCGACTACCTGGCCGGCATTACCCTGCGCGGCCTCGCCGTCATCTGCGCCGACCTGGACGGCAAGCGCCAGACTTTCCTGCTGGAAGCCGAGCACGTGGCACCGCATCGCGTGCCGCTCGACCTGACGGTGGCCTCGGTCGATCGCTTTACCATGGCTCACCAAACCTGCACCTTCCGCGAGCTGTTGGACGGCGATGCCACCACCGAACAGCTTGTCGTCACCTTCCTGGCCATGCTCGAGCTCGCCAAGCGCGGCTCGCTTACCCTGAGCCAGGACGAAATCTTTGGAACCATTCAAATCAATCGCGTCGAGGGCGCCGAGGCATACGTGCCCGGCGAGGGCCCCGAGCTCACCGAATAGGAGCGGCAACCATGTCAACCCTTTCCACGCTGGAGGCAAACAGCCTCAAAGGCGCCTTGGAGGCGCTGCTGCTGGTGTCGAGCGACCCCGTGAGTGCGCCCGCGCTGGCAAGTGCACTGGATATCGCCCCGGGCGAGTGCGCATCGCTGCTCGCCGAGCTCAAAGTTGAGTACGAGGAGGCTAACCGCGGTTTTCAGCTGCGCGAGGTCGCCGGTGGTTGGCGCTTGTTTACGCACCCCGCCTACCACGATGTGGTAGAGGCCTATGTGCTGAGCTGGGACACGCAAAAGCTGTCGCAGGCGGCGCTCGAGACCTTGGCCGTTATCGCCTACCACCAGCCAGTCACGCGCGAGGTGGTCAAGGGCATCCGCGGCGTCAACTCCGACGGCGTCATTGCGTCGCTCGTGGACAAGGGCCTGGTGCGCGAGCTCGGCCGCGACCCCGAGCGCGGTCAGGCCATCATCTACGGCACGACCAACGCCTTCTTGGAAAAGTTCGGTCTGCGCTCCACCCGCGACCTGCCCGATCTGGAGCAGTTTGCCCCCGACGAGCAGTCGCGCCGGTTTATCCGCGAGCGCCTGAGCGGTCGTAGCATTCAGTCCACGCTCGAGGAGCAGGCCGATGACCTGGACGAAGAGCGCGAACTGCTCGATACCGATGTTGAAGATGTTGAGGCAGTCGAGGACTTGGAAACCCTGGTCGTCGACGAGACCTCGGAGGATTTACATGACGAGGACTAACGAAGTAGGGGAGACGCGTGCCATGGGCAACGCAGTACCCGCAACCGACGCCCAGCCCGTCTACCCGCATACCATGCGCCTGCAGCGCTTTTTGGCGCGCGCGGGCGTGGCGAGCCGCCGCGGATCGGAGGACCTGATGACCGCCGGCCGCGTGACCGTCAACGGCCAGATCGCGACCGAACTGGGCACCAAGGTCGACGTCGACCACGACCATATCGAGGTCGACGGCATGCCCGTCAAGCTCAACCAGGGCTCCGTGTACCTGATGCTCTACAAGCCGACCGGCTACCTCACCACCATGAGCGATCCGCAGGAGCGCCCTTGCGTGGCCGACCTGGTCCCGCGCGACCGCTTTCCGGGCCTGTTCCCTGTGGGCCGCCTGGACCGCGACACCACGGGCCTTTTGCTCTTTACCACCGACGGCGACCTGTCGCAGGATCTGCTGCACCCCAGCAAGCACGTCTACAAG
>CABMPS010000150.1 GCA_902388545.1 uncultured Collinsella sp. | reverse complement strand
CCGATCTCAAGCACAAGCGCCGCAAGGAGCGTGCGCTCAAAAAGATTAATTCGATGGACGAGCACTTGACCCGTGCCCGCGACATCAATAAGGAGATCGCCCGTCAGCTGCGGCCGCTGGAGCGTCAGGTCGATCGCGCGCGCAAGTACAAAGAGCTGTCCTCGCGCGCGAACGAGCTTACGCAGATGCTGGCCGTCGACGAGCTTCGTTCGCTGCAGTCGCAGTGGAACGACTTGGAGAGCCGCTCCAAGGAGGGTGCTGCCGAGCTTGAGCTTGCGCAGTACCGCTTGGGCGAAAAGGAACGCGAGCTCGAGAAGTTCCAGGTCATGCTCGAGGAAAAGGGCCTGTTTGTGGGCGATCTGGGCGAGCAGCGCCGCCATATGCAAGACGTGGTCGGTCGCATTAACTCCGATATGCGCCTGCTCGAGGAAAAGGGCCACAATATGGTGTCGCGCCTGTCCGACATGCGCGGCCAGATCTCGAGCTCCGAGCATCAGCGTCGTCGCGTGGTCGAGGAGCTCGAGGATGCACGTGCGCAGCTTGAGGAAGTGACCGGCGCGCACATGCAGGCCCAGGAGGACGTTGACGCCGCTGGTCCTGCCGCCGCTGAGCTCCACGAGCGGCGCGTGGCGCTCGACAATCAGATTTCGCAGCTTACGCGTGAGCAACGCGATGTGCAGCGTGTGGCCGATAACGCGGCGCTCGAACTCGCCAAGGTGAAGGACTCGCTGAGCAACGCCGAGGTCGAGGACAACATGTACGCCTCGCGCCTGGAGCAGATTGATGAACAGCTCGAGGAGGTTACAGCATCGCTTGATAGCCGTCGCGACCGTGCTGAGGAGCTTGAGAGTGCCCTTGAGGCGGCTCGTCAGGCCCAGAACGATGCGCGCGAGGCCACCGAGGTCGCCCGTGCAGCCCTGAAGGACTTGCGTAATCGTGAGAGCGAGGCGCGCAACAAGCTGTCCGAGGTGCGCTCGGAGCTTGCCAGCCAAAAGAAGCTCGATGCCCGCATGGCAGACAGCTCGCCGCTGGTGAGCCGTCTGGTGGGCGCGCTGGGCGACGATGTCTCAGGCCGTCTGGGCGACGTGCTCGACGCCCCTCGTGAGCTTGAGGGCCTGGTTGAGCAACTACTTGCCGGCGATATCGATGCTCTTTTGTTTGATGATGCCGCTACGCTTGAGCGCGCCGGTCGTGCGGCTTTGGACCAAAAGAAGGCTTCGGGCGAGGCGCTGCTGATGGCGCGCGGCGTGAGTGGCTCTGCTGCCGCCGAGGGCGCTGCCGGTACGCGTCTGGTCGATCGTCTGTCCGTGCGCTCCGGTTATGGCCCGGTTGTCGAGGCCCTTCTCGGCGGCTATTACGTGGTCGATGACTTGGCTGCCGCGTTGGCTGCCCCTGTCGTTGACGGTGTGACCTACGTGACTCCCGATGGCGCCCGCGTGAGCTGTGGTGGTCTGGTGCGCGTGGGGCTCGATGCCGGCGAGGCTTCGGGTGCCTTGGAGCGCAAGCGCCGCATCCGTGAGCTCGAGGGCCTGGAACCCGATCTGGCTGCCATCTTTGAGCATGCTTCGGACCAAGTCGTTGAGGCCAACGCCGCCGTCGAGGAGGCACGTGCCGCCGAGGGCGATGCCGCCGGTGAGATCGCCCGTCTTGAGGGCGAGCGCCGCTCGCTGCTCTCCGAGATCGGCCGCTTGGAGCAAAGCGTCAACAATGCCGAGGTCGAGCGCGTGCGCATCTCCAACCGCCGCGAGCAGGCCTCCGAGGCCGTTCGCGCTGCGCGCCCGCGCGTTGACGAGCTCACCCGTTCGCGTGACGAGGCGCGTGCACAGGCAAGCGACCTGGGTCTCCAGATTGCCGAGGCCAACGATGAGCTCGATCGCGTTCGCCGTGACGATTCCGAGGCCGCCGGTAAGCTCGCCGATGCCAAGGTGCGCCTGGCCCAGACGAGCGAGCGCCTGCGTTCGCTGAAGGGCCGCGTGCCCGACCTTGAGCATCGTCTTGAGGGCATCGACCGTCGTATCCGCGGAACACGCCAGGCTTCGCGCTCGCTCGAGCTGCTGCGCCTGCGCGTCGACCCCATGCACGAACGCTATTCTGCCCTGTTGGAACGCGCATCGGATTGGGCAGCGCGCCTGCGTGACCAGGCCTCTCTGGAAGAGGCGGACTCCGCTTCGCTCAAGAAGACCATCGAGGATGCCAAGGCCGGGGTCTCCCGTGCCAAGGAGCGGGTTGATGCCGCCACGGCGATGCAAAATGAGTTCAAGGTTGCGCGCGGCAAGCTCGAGGTGCAGGTAGAGGCGGCCATCAAGGCCATTACCGCCGACGGTACCACGGTGCTCGAGGAAGCGCTCATGCTGCCGGCGCCCACCGATCGCGATGCCGCCGAGCGCGAGCTCAACCAGCTTGTGCGCCAGATCAACAATCTGGGCCCCGTGAACCAGGTTGCCATGGAGGAGTACGAGCAGCTCAAGCGCCGCGCCGACTACATCGAGGAGCAGCTGGCTGATCTGGAGAGCGCGCGCAAGGCGCTTACCAAGATCACGGTGGCCATTGATCGCAAGATGCGCAAGGCGTTTCTGGTGACGTTTGAGAAGGTCGACGCGAACTTCCGCGAGATCTTCGCCATGCTGTTCCCGGGTGGCCAGGCTCATCTTGAGATGACCGATCCCGAGCATCCTGCCGAGACGGGCATTGAGGTTGTGGCGCAGCCGCGCGGCAAGCGCATTACCAAGATGATGCTCATGTCGGGTGGCGAGAAGAGTCTGACGGCGCTCGCCCTGCTCTTTGCCGTGTACCGCACGCGCACGGTGCCGTTCTATGTGCTGGACGAGGTCGAGGCGGCGCTTGATGACGCCAACCTGTCCAAGCTCATCGGAGCCCTCGATGTGCTGCGTTCCGATACACAGCTCTTGGTCATTTCGCATCAGCGCCGTACTATGGAGGACGCTGACGTTCTCTATGGCGTCTCGATGCAAGCCGACGGCGTCAGCCGCGTCGTCTCGCAAAAACTCGATCGCGAAACCGGAAAGGTCGTGAATGCATAATGGGATTCTTTGACGCTCTCTCGCGCGGACTTGAGCGCAGCCGCGAGGCCCTCAACGAGGTCTTCTACTTTGGCGGCGAGGTCGACGAGGACTTTTGGGAGGACCTTGAGGACACCCTCGTTATGGGTGACATGGGTGCCGAGGTCGCTATTCAGGTCTCCGATGACCTGCGCGATGCCGCAGCCAAGAAGAACCTCAAGACCGCACCGCAGCTTCGTCGCGCTCTGGCCGAGCAGCTTGAGCAGCACTTTGTGCCCATCGAGCGCGATCCGTTCTCCGATACGCCGAGCTGCGTGCTGTTTGTGGGCATCAACGGTGCCGGCAAGACCACGACGGTCGGCAAGATTGCGAGCGCCATGGCTTCCCGCGGCAAGAATGTCGTGATCGGTTCGGCCGATACCTTCCGCGCCGCCGCCATCGAGCAGCTCGATGTGTGGGGTCAGCGCGCCGGTGTTCCCGTCATCAAGCGCGACCGCGGCTCCGACCCGGCGAGCGTTTGTTACGACGTGCTCGACGAGGCCGACAGGCGCGGCAGCGACCTGGTGCTTATCGACACCGCCGGTCGTCTGCATACGAGCCCCGAGCTCATGCGCGAGCTCGCCAAGGTGGTCAACGTGACGCGTAAGCGCGCCGCCAATATGGCCGCCGGCCCCATGCCGGTTTCGGTCGTGCTTGTGATCGATGCCGCCACTGGTCAGAACGGTCTGAACCAGGCGCTCGAGTTTAACGAGGCGCTGGGCCTGGACGGTATTATCATGACCAAGCTCGACGGCACGGCTAAGGGCGGTATCGCCATGGCCGTGGCCGAGAAGCTCAAGCTCCCGATCCTGCGCATCGGCGTGGGCGAGCAGGTCGATGACCTGCAGGAGTTTAACGCCAAAGATTTCTGCCGCGCCCTGGTGGGCGAGTCCAACTAAGGAGTAACCAGTGTTTGATTCCCTGAGCGATCGCCTCAACGACACATTTGACCGCCTGCGCGGCAAGGGTAAGCTGACCGAGGCCGATATCACCTCGGCCATGCGCGACATTCGCATGGCGCTGCTCGAGGCCGACGTTAACTTTAAGGTCGTCAAGGAGTTCGTTGCTAAGACTAAGGAGCGCTGCATGACCGCCGAGGTCATGGAGTCGCTGTCGCCGGCGCAAAACGTCGTCAAGATCGTGCTCGACGAGCTCACCGAGATGCTCGGCTCCACCGAGAGCAAGCTCGTTTTTAGTAACCGCATTCCTAATGTCATCATGCTCGTGGGCCTGCAGGGCTCCGGTAAGACCACGGCTGCCGTAAAGCTTGCCCACCTGCTCAAGAAGCAGGGCCGCTCGCCGCTGCTCGCCGCGTGCGACGTCTACCGTCCCGCTGCTGCCGACCAGCTTGCCACGCTCGGCGGCGAGATCGGCGTGCCGGTCTTCCGCGGTGACGGCGAGCACCCGGTCGACATCGCCAAGGGCGCCATCCAGGAGGCCGTCGACCACCTGCGTGACGTGGTCATCGTCGATACCGCCGGCCGCCTGCAGATCGACGAGCAGATGATGCAGGAGGCCGTCGACATCAAGAAGGCCGTCAAGCCCGACCAGGTGCTGATGGTCGTCGACGCCATGACCGGCCAGGATATCGTCAACGTGGTCTCGACGTTTGCTGAGCGCACCGACTTTGATGGTGTGATTATCTCCAAGCTCGACGGTGACGCCCGTGGCGGTGGCGCGCTTTCGGTGCGTCAGGTGACCGGCAAGCCCATCAAGTTTGTGAGCATGGGCGAGAAACCCGATTCGCTTGAGCCGTTCTATCCCGATCGCATGGCCAAGCGAATCTTGGGCATGGGCGACGTTGTCGGCATCATCGAGAAGGCCCAGGAGGCCGCCGATGCCGAACAGCTCGAGGCTGCCGAGCGCATGCTGCGCGAGGGCTTTACCATGAACGACATGCTCGACCAGATGAAAGCCGTCAAAAAGATGGGCGGCATGAAGGGTATCCTGGGCATGCTCCCCGGTGGCCAGCGCGCGCTCAACCAGATGGGCGGTAACCTGGACGAGGGCATCTTCGACAAGAACGAGGACGGCACATCACACTTCTTCTCTGAGCTAC
>CABMPS010000149.1 GCA_902388545.1 uncultured Collinsella sp. | reverse complement strand
TCGCACCAAACGAGCCGAGGCCTTTATTGTTTCACCAGATAAAACCTACCAAAATTAACCTGTCCCTTTTTGACGGGTCGGAAGCTAGAGGCGGTAGGGGACGCCGCTGCGGATGATGGATTCGCGCACCAGGACATCCATGGCATCGAGGGTGATCTCGGGCATCTCTCGATACTTCTGCAGCACCGATAGCTCGGTGCAGGCCAGGATGACGCGGTCGCAGCCGCTACGGGCGAACTCCCACATCACGCGGTCGAACTTATCCATATCGGGCTCGCGCCCGGCCTTCACATCGTCGTAGATGAGCGACATCACGTCGGCCTGACGTTTTTCGCTGGGATAGACGACCTCAACGCCCGCGGTCTCGCATTCGCGCCCATAGACGCCTGCGCCCACGGTACCGTCGGTGCCCATGATGCCGATCTTGCGCACCGGCTCGGCCGGCATGCTCAGGTTTGGATCGAACTCGCACTCCCCCATCACCGCGCCGGCCAGAGCATAGCGCACCGACTCGCGCGGCATGTGGATAATCGGCACCTTCGTAAACGACTGGATCTGGTCGTAGAAGTAGTGTGACGTGTTGCAGGGAATCGCTATGTGCGCGCAGCCCAGCGACTCGAGTGCCTGGGCACACTCCTTCATGGTCGCCAGCAGCTCGGTATGCTCACCGGTCTTGATGGCCAGCGTGCGGTCGGGCATGGTCGACTTGGAAAGCACCACCATGTCGATATGCTCCTGGTCGCACGTAGCCGCCGTATGGCGTACTACCTGGTCGTAGTAATACGACGTGGCCTCGGCGCCCATGCCGCCGATAACTCCCAGCTTTTCCATCGCCGCCTCCTTGGTGACGCCCACGCAATTGCGCGTATCATACCCGCGCCCGCCCGATACATACCGGACGGGCGCCACGCTCGTCTACTTGTAATACGTCTTGAACAGCTTATAGTGACGCAGCTTGGTGTGCCACATGCGCAACCAGCGGTTAAAGACAAAGTCTCCCTTCATAAACGAGGGATCGGCGCCCTTGCCCTCCTTGGCAAGACGATGTACCTTCGCGCGCAGCTCGGGAGCCTTGACGTACTTGTCGACGACGCCCATGGGAACGACCATCCACAGCGCCTCGTCCTGCGCCGTCACAAACTCCGGCTCAAACGGGCGATTGAACACATACTCGTCCACCACGTACTTGGCAACGTTAAAGCCGCTGTTGGTTACGTAGTAGTTGCTGCGGCCCTGACGGGTGTTGAAGTCAAAGAACTTAAACGAGCCATCGCGCTCGTCATACTTGACGTCAAAGTTGGAATAACCCACAAAGTGAAGGTCCTCGAGCAGCTTGCGCACGCCACTCATAAGCTCATCATTGGGCTCGGTGATGATGCAGGCGTGATTACCGACGCCATGGGGCTGATGCTCCTCGAGCAGCACGTGACCCAAGCACATCATGCGAACCTTGCCGTTGCGATCGGAATAGCTGGTAAGCACACGCATGTACTCGTCGTTGCCGGGCACGCGATCCTGCAAAATCAGGTCATCGGTGTAGCCACTGGCATAGGAATCGCGGATAACCTGCTCCAGCTCGGCGCGGTCGGCAATCTCATAAGCCTTCTTCTGACCCTCGAACTCATGCTGCCACCACATGATGCCGTCGGAAGGCTTCAGGATCATCGGGTAGGGGAAGTCAATCTGGTCGAGCACCTCGGCAGGCGCCTCTCCTTGCGCGTTGAGCATCTGCGCAGTAAAGGTAAACGTATGCGGATAGGGCACACCGTGCTTCTCGCACAGCTCGTAGAAGATCTCCTTCTTCTGGCACTGCTCAAGCATGCTATAGGGCGCGTAAGGCGCAACGATGTTATCCGCCAGCTCGTTGGCATCCTTGGCCTGAGCCACCAGGGCAACATAGTTATCGCCGCAGCCCATCAGGACAATCGTCTTGTCGGCATGTGCCCGAGCGATACCGTTGACGGTCTTAAGCATCACGGGCATAGTGTCGATATCCACGTTAGGCGTGTAGTCGATAATCTGGCTGCGATACGCAGGGCCCGTCTGATACTTGCCAAAGACCAGGCTCTTGACCTGATACTCCTCGTAGAAGGCGCGCGCCACCGAATACGCGTTGATGTCGCCGCCGAGCAGCACGGGAATAAACTCGCGCTCTGTAAACTGCAATGCCATGGAAACTTCCTATCATGAACTGCCCACACGACGGGCGGTCTTTGTGCAACTGATTTATTCTAGCGTGCCGAGCCGCCGGCACCCAAAGCTCCACCGTATCTATGGCAAACGAGGCGAAACAGCCTGGCAACTCCCCCGACACCCATGCCGGGCATTGACGTCGCCAAGTCTCATTTCTTGCCGCCGATTGCATCTTTCCCCACGTGAGGCGACTTTTGATAAACAAAAACCCTCTCGGACAGGGTTCCGTAACGTTAAAGTTGAACTCTATGGTGTCTCAACAATTCACTATAACTGCAGGTCAAAGCCAAAGCCTCAAGTTCAACTTGACCCTTTAGAACCTTTAAGGTTCAAGTTGAGGTCGAAAGCAGTAGTAGAATACACCTCGACCAATAACCTACGATTGATTGCAGAGGGACTGGATGCAGCATTCGAACCATCGCACCGCAGCGCTCATCGCGTCGAAGCCGGCTCGTATCATCACGAGCGCCGCGCTCGCCGTCGCGCTGACGGCCACGCCGATGCTCTCCCCCGTCGCGGCCTATGCCGCCTCGCAGGCAACGCAGGATCAGCTTTCCGCCGCCCAGAAAAAAATCGAGGACGCTACGAGCGCCTACAACGACGCCCGAACCAAGCTCGAGGATCTGCAAAAGCAGATCGACTCCAATGAAGCGAACATCGATAAGATTGAGGCCGAGCTACCCGAGCAGCAGGCCAAGGCAAGCTCCGCCATGCGCGATCTGTATAAGTACCAGAAGGGCACCAGCCCCATCGTGAGCTTCCTGGTGAACACGCAGAGCTTGGGTGACTTTATCACCACCTGCAAATACACCAACCAGATTACGAGCTCGAGCGTCGACGAGATCGAAGAGCTTAACAAGATGCAGACCGAGCTCGAGCAGAACAAAACCGAGCTCGAGCAGGCCAAATCTCAGCTCGAGGGCGAGCAAAAGAATGCCGAGGACGCGCTGGCCCAGGCACAGCAGCTCCGCAGCGAGGCGCAGGCAAAGGCTGAGCAGGAAAATGCCGCCGAACTGGCTAAGCTCGAGGCCGACAAAGCCGCTGCCGCCGAGAAGATCTCGGGCACCGGCGTGAGTGGCAATAACTCCAACAGTCAGGCCACCAACTCCAACACCACCATCGACACCACGGTGAACAACTCCAACAGCGGCAATTCCGATTACGACTCGTTCATTAACGAGTGGACGAGCCGCATCGACAACTACCTCGCCGGTTCCCCCATGGCAGGCCAGGGCTATAACTTTGCCGTCGCCGCCTGGAATACCGGCGTCGATCCCCGTTGGTCCCCCGCCATCGCCTGTATCGAGAGCAGCAAGGGCCTCTATTGCGCCGGCTCCTATAACGCCTGGGGCTGGAGTGCCCGCGGCGGTGGTTGGCGTAGCTTTGGCAGCTGGAGCGAGGGTGTCTCCGCCCACGTTGCCTACCTGGGCGCCAACTATGGCTCCACGCTTACCCCGGCGGCCGCCAAGAAGTATTGCCCGCCCACGTGGCAGGACTGGTATAACAAGGTCGCTTCCCAGATGAACCGCATTTAGGTTCGCAAGCCTCAACTGCAAAGGGCCCCAAACGGGGCCCTTTTTCGTATATCTAGGAGACGACGCCCGTCGCGTTGCCGATAACAACAACGACGCACATGACGGCAAACATAAACCCGAGCGCCTTGAACCATAGTTCGACAAAGGCGCCTCCCCGATACCGATCGAGCACGGGAAAGCGACGTCGAAGCCTACGCCGGTCGAGCATTCCGAATGTAATGAGCAGCACCAGGCCATCGACCATAAAGAAATACTCAAGTGCTAAAAACCACGTTGGATAGTTTCTGTTTTCGCCCGTCGGCGTAAATACCGCAAAATGGCTGCCCATCAGCAGCAACAATGTTGTCGCATAGACGCATCCATTCCATATGCGCCCCACGGGCTCGGGGATACGCAAGAGCAGACGCGCACATTTGGACATCACAGGAGAGACGATCGAACGCCGGCTTGCAGAAGACGGAAGCGTGAGGGCAACCGGCTGCTGCACCCGCTGCACCTGTGACGCCGCGACCCGGGGCACACTGGCAGCAGAAAAGGTCGCGGGCGACGGTGCAGGGAGACATAGCTCATACGCCGCGCGCGCAGCATGCCCCAGTGCCTTTGCACTCGCAAAGCGCTTAGCCGGATCGAGCGCCATCGCCATGCAAACCGCATCGGCAAGCGGGGTTGGTATACCGTGCGTCTCGCATTGCTCGCGTATGTCCCGCCCCGGTTTGGGGTCAGTTCCCGTCAGGCAAAAGAACAGCAGTGCGCCAAGCGCGTAAATATCGCTGCGGACGCTCGTCTGCCCAAACCCAAACTGCTCGGGCGGCGCATAGGAACGCGTGCCAAACTTGACGGTGTCGGCGTCGGCGCCATCGCGCCAAACGCGCGCGATTCCCAGGTCGATAATCACCAGCGACGAGAAGGTCATGCCAGCATCGGCCGCATACCTCACGCCCGATACGATGATGTTCGAGGGTTTAAGGTCGCGGTGGATTACCGGTACCCCCGGCTCCCCCGCAGCTGCAAAACCAGCATGCAGCTCGCCCACCGCTTCACACAAAACGGGATACAGCCCGCGGGCATAATCGGGCGTCGCCCCCAAGCGTCCCACCAACGCCTCGAGTGTCTCGCCTTCGACATACTCCATCACCACGTCGAGCTCGTCGCCCACACGGCGGCAATCGACGATTCGGGGCCAGTGCTCAAAACGACGACCGGCGCGCTGGGCCGCAAACAGGCGCTCATAAGCTCCGCCAATCTGCACCGAAGCATCGATGCGCTTGCGGACAAAGGGGCCGAGAGACCCGCCACCAGAGCCCTCAAAATAGACGAGTTCGGTCGTCTCGACATCCGAGAGCTTGAGCACGCGCTCCACACGATAGCTGTCATCGCGGTCGAGCGACGCCAAATGCT
>CABMPS010000148.1 GCA_902388545.1 uncultured Collinsella sp. | reverse complement strand
CCCGCCGCCAAGGAACGCCTGCGCCCGGCGACGACCGAGCGCAGGCCGGCCCCGCACGCCGACCTAAGTGAGGCCGAGCGCACCGAGATCGAGCGCCAGGTGGCGCCCATCGAAGACCAAAAACTGCGCGAGGCCCTCGAGAATGCCATGAGAGCCAGCGCCGAGTGGGCCAAGGGCGTGCAAAGCAAAAAAGAGCCTTAAATCGCATCTGGTGGCCTTGTAGAGCCAAATACCCTCGTTCCCGAGGGTATTTTTTTACGATAAACTAGTAAGGCTGTACACATTTTCTTGACTGAAGGAGGACGTGTGGCAAACGAAAACGATTACGATGGCGGCGAGATTAAGATTCTCGAAGGTCTCGAGGCCGTTCGTAAGCGCCCGGGCATGTATATCGGCTCGACGAGCGCCAGCGGTCTGCATCACCTGGTGTGGGAGATCGTTGACAACTCCGTCGACGAGGCCATGGCCGGTTTCTGCACCGAGATCAAGGTGACGGTCCACGCCGACAACTCCATCACGGTCGTCGACAACGGGCGCGGCATCCCCGTCGACGAGCACCCTGTTAAAAAGATCCCGACGCTCGAGGTCGTTATGACGATCTTGCACGCCGGCGGTAAGTTCGATAACTCGGCCTATAAGGTCTCGGGCGGCCTGCACGGCGTGGGCATCTCCGTCGTCAACGCACTGTCCAAGCGCGTGGTCGTTCAGGTTCGTCGCGATGGCAACACCTACGAGATGGAGTTCTCGCGCGGCAAGACCGTCAAGAAGATGGAGGTCGTGGGCACCTCGGATTCAACGGGCACCACCGTCACCTTCTGGCCCGACGACGAGATCTTCGAGACCTGCATCTACGATTTCGATACGCTGCACAACCGTCTGCAGGAGACGGCGTTCCTCAATAAGAACCTTAAGATTGTGCTGACCGACGAGCGCGAGGCGTCTCCCCACGTGGAGGAGTTTTGCTACGAGGGCGGCATCATCGACTTCGTCAAGTTCCTCAACGAGGGCAAGGACGTCCCCGAGGCCTTTAAGGAGCCCATCTACATCGAGGGCAAATCGGACCCGGACGCGCCTGTCGCCAAGATGGGCGAGGTCGAGGTTTCCCTGCAGTGGAATAGCGGCTACGGCGAGAACGTCATGTCGTTTGCCAACGACATCTACACTCCCGAGGGAGGCATGCACCTTGAGGGCTTCCGCACCGCGCTCACCCGTGTGATCAACGATTACGCGCGCAAGCAGAATCTGCTCAAGGAAAAAGACGCCAACCTGACCGGCGACGATGTGCGCGAGGGCCTTTCGGCCGTTATCTCGGTCAAGCTGCCCGACCCGCAGTTTGAGGGTCAGACCAAGGCCAAGCTCGGCAGCTCCTATATGCGCGCGCTCACGCTCAAGATCGTGACCGACGGCCTTACCGATTACCTCGAGGAGCATCCCAAGCCCGCTCGTGAGATCGTCAAGAAGGCGCAACAGGCCTGCAAGGCGCGCAACGCCGCCCGCAAGGCGCGCGAGGCGACCCGCCGCAAGAGCCTGCTCGAGACGGCGTCCCTGCCCGGTAAGCTCGCTGACTGCTCGGTGCGCGATGCCGAGCTGACCGAGCTCTTTATCGTAGAGGGCGACTCGGCAGGCGGTTCGGCCAAGGACGGCCGTCGCCGAGACATCCAGGCGATTCTGCCCCTGCGCGGCAAGATTCTGAACGTCGAGCGCGTTGGTGACCATCGCGCGTTCTCGAGTGACACCATCCAGTCGCTGATTACCGCGATCGGCTGCGGCGTCACGACGAGTGCCGGCGACGGCGGCGACTTCGACATTAGCAAGGCGCGTTACCACAAGATCATCATCATGACCGATGCAGACGTCGACGGTGCGCATATCCGCATCCTGCTGCTGACGTTCTTCTACAAGTACATGCGTCCGCTGATTGACGCCGGCTACGTGTACGTCGCGTGCCCGCCTATCTTTGGCATCAAGGTGCGCAACAAGATCCACTACGTGTATCCCAACGGCCGCCAGCCCGAAGACGAGATCCTGCGCGACACCATCCAGGGTCTGGGCCTGAACCCCGACGACAACGACGAGGACGGCAAGGCCAAGGACGGCAAGATCACCAAGAAGCGCAAGGGCTATACCGTCCAGCGCTACAAGGGCCTGGGCGAGATGGACCCCAAGCAGCTTGCCTCGACGACGATGGACCCCAAGACCCGCATCCTGCAGCGCGTGTCGATCGAGGACGCCGTGGTGGCAGACCGCGCCGTGCGCGAGCTGATGGGTTCCGAGGTCGGCTATCGCCGCGAGTACATCGAGAAGCACGCGCATGACGCACGCTTCCTTGACGCTTAAGAGGAGGTAACGTGGCAGACGATATCAACAATAACGAGGGTATGGGCGAGGCCGGCGACGCCGGCATGCCCGACGATCTGAGGCGCCTGCTTGCCCGTGCTGAGCAGGGCGAGGACGGCGATCCGGACGCCTATAACCCCGATGCCGATGATGACGAGGAAGAGGACGACGGTGAGCTCGAGGAGAGCTTTGGCGAAGTCGACCGTGGCGCCTCGGCCGGCGAGGATATCAATGGTGGCCAGCTCCAGATTTCGGAGTTCGGTCGCGAGATGAAGCAGTCGTTTATCGAGTATTCGATGTCGGTCATCACGGCGCGCGCCCTGCCGGACGTGCGCGACGGCCTAAAGCCGGTGCACCGCCGCATCCTGTACGCGATGAACGAGAGCGGCATCTACCCCAACCGCCCGCACAAGAAGTCGGCCTGGACGGTCGGCGAAGTTATCGGTAAGTACCACCCGCATGGCGACTACGCGGTCTATGAGGCCATGGTCCGCCTGGCGCAGTGGTTCTCCATGCGCACGCCGCTCATCGACGGTCACGGCAACTTCGGTAACATCGACGGCGACGGCGCGGCGGCCATGCGTTACACCGAGAGCCGCCTGGCAAAGCCCGCCATGGAATTGCTGCGTGACTTGCAGAAGGATACCGTCGACTGGCAGCCCAACTACGACGAATCGCTCGCCGAGCCTCAGGCGCTGCCTGCGCGCTTCCCCAACCTGCTGGTCAACGGCAGCCAGGGCATCGCCGTCGGCATGGCCACCAATATCGCCCCGCATAACCTCACCGAGGCGATCGAGGCAACCTGCTACCTGATCGATAATCCCGACGCCACTGTCGACGAGCTCATGCAGATCATGCCCGGTCCGGACTTCCCCACCGGCGCCATCATCATGGGCAGTGCCGGTATTAAGCAGAGCTACGAGACCGGCCGTGGCTCCATTACCGTGCGCGCCAAGGCTCACGTGGAGTCCACCAAGACCGGCCGCAGCCGCCTGGTCTTTACCGAGATTCCCTACATGGTCAACAAGGGCACCCTGCAGGAGAAGATCGCCCAGCTCGTCAACGACAAGCGCATCGAGGGTATCTCGGATATGCGCGATGAGTCCAACCAGAAGGGTATCCGTCTGGTCATCGAACTCAAGAAGGGCGTCATCCCGCAGGTCGTGCTCAACAACCTGTACAAGTACACCTCGCTGCAGACGACCTTTGGCGCCAACAACTTGGCGCTTGTCAACGGCGTTCCCAAATGCCTGAGTCTGCGCGAGATGCTGCAGCACTACATCGACCACCAGGTCGACGTCGTCACCCGCCGCACCCGCTTCGACCTTAAGAAGGCCCAGGCCCGCGCGCATATCCTTGAGGGCTACCTGATGGCCCTTGACCATATCGACGAGGTCATCAGCATCATCCGCTCCTCGCAGACCGACTCCGAGGCCAGCAGCCGCCTGATCGAGCGCTTTGGCTTTACGCCCGAGCAGACCACGGCCATCCTCGAGATGAAGCTGCGCCGCCTGACCGGCCTGGAGCGCGACAAGATCCAGGAAGAGCTGCACGGCCTGCGCCGCGCCATCGCCTACTACGAGGACCTGCTGGCGCACGAGGAGAAGATCCTGGGCGTCATTAAGGAAGAGATGCGCGAGATCTCCAAGAAGTTCGGCGATAAGCGCCGCACCGAGATCAGCCATGTCGAGAAGGACCTGGACGTCGAGGACCTCATTGCCGATGAGGACATGGTCGTGACCATCACCCACACAGGCTATGTCAAGCGCATCCCGGTGGCCGCCTACCGCGCCCAGAAGCGCGGCGGCAAGGGCGTGTCGGGCGTCAACCTCAAAGAGGACGACGTCATCGACGAGATGTTCATCGCGTCCACGCACGAGTACGTTCTGTTCTTCTCGAGCAAGGGTAAGGTCTATCGCCTGAAGGTGCACGAGCTGCCGGTGGGTACGCGCCAGGCGCGCGGTACCGCGATCGTCAACCTGCTGCCCTTCGAGGAGGGCGAGAAGATCGCGAGCGTCATCAGCTGCCGCGAGTTCCCTGCCGACGAGTACCTGATGTTTGCCACCAAGAGCGGCATGGTCAAGAAGACCGTAATGAGCGCATATGACCGCAGCCGCCGCGACGGCCTGATCGCTATCAACCTGCGTGACGACGACGCGCTGCTGAACGTGCGCCGCGTGCGCGAGGGCGACAAGATTATCCTGGCCACCACCGCGGGCAAGGCGATCATGTTCTCCGAGGAGCAGGTGCGCGCCACCGGCCGCGATACTAGCGGCGTTCGCGGTATCGGTATGAAGGACGGCGTGAGCGTTCTGGGCATGGAAGTCACTAACGGCAACGGCGATTTATTCGTCATCACCGAGCGAGGCTACGGCAAGCGCACGCCGGTCGCGGACTACCCGGAGCAGAATCGCGGCGGCCAGGGCGTCTACACCATCCAAATGACCGAGCGTAAGGGCAACCTCGCGGCCATGAAGACGGTGGGCCCGCAGCACGAGTTGTTCATCGTGACGGAGGGCGCGACGGTCATTCGCGTCAAGACCGACGAGATCAGCCAGACTGGCCGCGCCACCCAGGGCGTCAAGATGATGACCGTCGACGACAACGACCGCGTATGCGCTGTCGCCCGCATGACGGCCGCCAAGGAGAAGCCCGAAGGCGAGGACGTCGAGGGTGAGGGCGTAGCCGATGCCGAAAAAGCCCCCGTCGACCTAGGCGACGGAAACGAAGTGCCGCAGGATCTCCTAGACGAGTAAGTAGCCCTCTCTGGTAAAACCATCAGACCCCATATATCGGCGGTC
>CABMPS010000147.1 GCA_902388545.1 uncultured Collinsella sp. | reverse complement strand
GCGAAGCGAGAATGTTTGAGCACGGAGGAATTACCCCGACGCCCCGGGGAACCCTCCGTCAGTAACCGTTCCTACTCCAGCTCAAACGCTCCCGTGTACAGCTGGTAGTAATATCCGCGCTTGGCGATTAGCTCGTCGTGGTTGCCGCGCTCGATGATACGGCCGTGGTCCAGACAGATGATCGCGTCGGAGTCGCGCACGGTGGACAGGCGGTGTGCGATGACAAACGTCGTGCGGCCCTCCATGAGCTTATCCATGCCCGCCTGCACGATGGCCTCGGTGCGGGTGTCGATGGAGCTCGTGGCCTCGTCTAGAATCATCGCCGGCGGATCGGCGACGGCGGCGCGGGCGATCGAAATTAGCTGACGCTGGCCCTGCGACAGCTGTGCGCCGTTGCCGGTGAGCATGGTGTCGTAGCCGTCGGGCAGGCGGGTGATAAAGTCGTCTGCGCCCGCGAGCTTGGCCGCTGCGATGCACTCCTCGTCGGTGGCGTCCAGGTTGCCGTAGCGGATGTTGTCCATCACGGTGCCGGTGAACAGGTTCACGTCCTGCAGCACGACGCCCAGCGAGCGGCGCAGATCGGCCTTGCGGATCTTATTGACGTTGATGCCGTCGTAGCGAATCTTGCCGTCGGCGATGTCATAGAAGCGGTTGATGAGGTTGGTGATGGTCGTCTTACCGGCACCGGTGGCGCCGACAAACGCGACCTTCTGACCCGGCTTGGCAAACACGGACACGCCGTGCAGGACCTCGTGGTCGGGGGTGTAGCCAAAGTCGACGTTGTCCATGACCAAGTCGCCGCGCAGCGGGACGTACTCGATCTCGCCGGTTGCGCGGTGCGGATGTTTCCACGCCCACATGCCGGTGTGGTGGTCAGCCTCCTCGAACTCCCAAGTCTCGGGGTTCACCTGTGCGTTGACGAGCGTCACGTAGCCTTCGTCGGCCTCGGGCTTCTCGTCGATGAGCTCAAAGATGCGGTCGGCGCCGGCGAGGCCCATGACCACGGCGTTGATCTGCTGCGAGATCTGGCCGATCTGTCCGCAGAACTGCTTGGTCATGTTGAGGAACGGCACCACGACGGCGATGGACAGCGCCATGCCCGAGATGCTCAGGTTGGGCACGCCCAGCGCCAGGAAAATGCCGCCCGCCAGTGCGACCAGCACGTAGAGCAGGTTGCCCAGGTTCATAAGGATGGGCATGAGGATGTTGGCGTACATGTTGGCCTTCTGGGAGACCTCGAAGAGCTTTTCGTTGCGCTCGTCAAAATCGGCCTCGGCGGCAGACTCGTGGCAGAACGCCTTGACGACCTTCTGGCCGTTCATGACCTCCTCGATATGGCCCTCGACCACGCCGAGCTCGGTCTGCTGCGCAATGAAGAAGCGCGCGGAGTTGGAGCCGAGCAGCTTGGTCATAAAGGTCATAAAGGCGACGCCGGCGATGATGACCAGGCACATCCACACGCTGTAGTACAGCATGATAAAGAACACCGTGACGATGATGATGATCGTCATGAGCAGGTTGGGCAGCGACTGGCTGATCATCTGACGCAGCGTGTCGATGTCGTTGGTGTAGTGGCTCATGATATCGCCGCGCTGGTGCGTGTCGAAGTAGCGGATCGGCAGGTCCTGCATGCGGTTGAACATCATCTCGCGCAGCTTCTCGAGCGAGCCCTGCGTGACGATAGCCATGGCGCGGTTCCAGAAGAGCGAGGACAGGACGCCGACGCCGTAGATGCAGGCGAGGGTGGTCACGAGCTGTGCGATCTTGGGCTGTGCGGCTTCCCAATCGCCTGACTGCCACGATTCGCTAATAATTTGCAGGGCGCTCTGCAGGAAGGTCGCGCCGATGGAGTTGATGATGGCGCAGAGCACCACGCCGGCGACGACGAGGGGCAAAAGCACAGGATAGAAGCCAAAGAGCGTCTTGATGAGGCGCGACATGGTGCCGTCCTTGCGGTTGAGCGCGCGCTCGGCGGTCGTTGCCTTACTCATGTGCCTCGCCTCCTTCCTGGGTCTGAGCTTGCGTTGCGGATGCCTCGGTGTCGGCCTCGACGGCCCCTTCGCCCTCGGCAGACATCTTGTTTTGCGAGGTGAAGGTCTCGCGGTAGATCTCGCTCGTCTTAAGCAGCTCGTCATGGTTGCCGATCTGCGCGATACGGCCGCCCTCCATGACGATGATGCGGTCTGCGTCCTGTACGGAGCTGATGCGCTGGGCGATGATGAGCTTGGTCGTGTTGGGCAGATAGCTTGCCAGGCCTGCGCGAATCTTGGCGTCAGTCTTGGTGTCGACGGCGCTGGTGGAGTCGTCCAGGATCAAGATCTTGGGGCGACGCAACAGGGCGCGTGCAATGCACAGGCGCTGCTTCTGACCGCCCGAAACATTAGAGCCGCCCTGTTCGATCCAGGTGTCGTAGCCCTTGGGGAAACCGTCGACAAACTCGTCGGCGCAGGCCAGATGCGCTGCCTCGCGGACTTCCTCGTCGGTGGCGTTCGGGTCGCCCCAACGCAGGTTCTCGGCGATGGTGCCGCTAAACAGCACGTTTTTCTGCAGCACCATGGCGACCTGGTGACGCAGCGCGTCCAGGTCGTAGTCGCGCACGTCCACGCCGCCCACGCGCACAGCGCCTTCGGTGGTGTCGTACAGGCGGGCGATGAGGTTAACGAGCGTGGACTTGGCCGAGCCGGTGCCGCCGATGATGCCGATGGTCTCGCCGCTCGTAATGTGCAGGTCGATATCGTCGAGCGCCTGGCGCTTCGCATGCTTGGAATACTTAAAGCTCACGTGGTCAAAGTCGATGGAACCGTCGGCAACCTCGAGCACGGGCTCGGCGGGATCGGCGATCGTGGGCTCGGCGGCCAGCACCTCGGCAATGCGGTGTGCCGATTCGTCGGCCATGGTCACCATGACAAAGATCATCGACAGCTGCATCAGGCTCATGAGAATCTGGAAACCATAGGTAAAGGTCGAGGAGAGCTGGCCCACGTCGAACAGCGTGCCCTGGCTCGTGATGATGAGCTTGGAGCCCAGGTAGATGATGACGACAAACGCGCCGTTGACGCAGATGTTCATCATGGGGTTGTTAAAGGCGAGCAGCTTCTCGGCGCGGGTGAAGTCCATCTGGACGTCGCGCGCGGCGGTCGCGAACTTCTCCTTCTCAAAGTCTTCGCGCACATAGCTCTTGACCACGCGCATGCCGGTGACGTTTTCCTCGACGGACTCGTTAAGGGCGTCGTACTTGTGGAACACGCGCGAGAAGATGGGACGCACCTTAAAGATGATAAAGAACAGTCCAAAGCCCAGCAGCGGAATGATGACCAGGTAGACCATGGCGACGCTGCCGCCCATGATAAATGCCATGGTAAAGGCGAAGATCAAGACCAGCGGCGCGCGCACGGCGATACGGATGATCATCATAAAGGCCTGCTGAACGTTGTTGATGTCGGTGGTCAGACGCGTGACGAGTGAGGAACTCGAGAACTCATCGATGTTGGCAAAGCTGAACGTCTGGATCTTGTAGAACAGGTCGTGACGCAGGTTCTTGGCGAACCCGCAGCTCGCATGGCTGCAGGTGACGCCGGCCGCGGCGCCAAAAGCAAGCGACGTCAGCGCGATGAGCACCAAAAAGCCTGCGGTGGGAAGCATCTCGGCTACGGTGGCGCCGTCTTTGATGGCGTCGATCAGGTTGGCGGTGATAAATGGAATCAGCATCTCGCAGAGCACCTCGCCAAGCACGAGCAACGGCGTGGCAACGGTGACTTTCATATAGTCGCGGATGCTGCCCATGAGGGTTTTAATCATCCAGTTCCTCCCAGGTTACGCGGATTTTATCGAGCATTTCGGCGAGGTCCTCGCGCTCGTCATGGGTGAGCGCGCTAAAGGCCTGCTCTCTAAAGCGAATGCGGGCTGCCTGGTCGATGCGGGCGTTTTCCCGGCCGGTTTCGGTCAGGCGAATGGTGAGCTGCCGTCGATCCTTGGGGTTACGGCTGCGCTCGATGAGGCCGTTGAGCTCGAGCTTGGACAGGATCTCGGAAAGCGATCCCGGCTTGAGGTCAAAGTGCATGCCGAGCTCCTGCTGCGACATCTCGCCGCCGGGTTGCTTGGCCAGCAGGCAGATGATGGGCGCCTTGCCGGATACGCCTCCGCCATGAAAGTGCATGTAATGGCCGCAAAAGCCCAGATTATTGAGGATGCGCTTAGCAAGCTTGTCTTCGGCGCTGACCGCTTCGGGTACATCCGCCGGCTGTGACGGGTCGCCGCCGGGCTCGTGCGGAAGGACGAGTGCTTCAACACACATATCTAAGCTTCGCTCCTTTCTTTAGTTAGGTAGTTGAATTGTTTTGTGCCTAACCAATTTAGGAGCACGGTAAATAAATGTCAAGGTACCAAACTTATTATGTTCGAGCGGCACTTAGGGACGTTCCTTATGTGCCGGCATTTGGGGACACTCCTTGTGTCGACTAGTCATTTAAGAACGTCCCCAACGACTAACTTCCTCCTTCCCGTAACCTTTCAGCAACAATTCGTCCTCTGCGGTGCCAGCGCCCGTTCACAACGTCCCCTGCGCTACACTTAGTCGCACTGTGGCGCTGCCGCGCCGCGCCCGAAACAAGGGAGACCCTCATGAAGAATACTCAGCTGCTGCTGATTAACGATATGTGCGGCTACGGCAAGGTCGCGCTTTCCGCCATGCTGCCGGTGCTGTCGCACATGGGCTACCGTATCCATAACCTGCCGACGGCACTTGTGTCCGATACGCTCAACTATCCCAAGTTCTACATCCACGACACCACCGAGTATGTGCGCCAAAGCCTCGCTATCTGGGAGGAGCTCGGCTTTGAGTTCGACGCCATCTCGACCGGCTTTATCGTGACCGAGGAAGAGACGCGCATCATCTCGGACTTTTGCCACCGCCGCGCGCAAAAGGGCACCAAGGTGTTCGTCGATCCCATCATGGGCGACAACGGTAAGCTCTATGCCGGTGTGCCCGAGTCCACGATTGGCCTTATGCGGCACCTGCTGGAGTGCGCAGACTACGCGGTGCCCAACTACACCGAGGCCTGTCTGCTCACCGATGCGCCTATTGCAGAGCAGATCACGCCCGATGAGGCCCGCGCCCTTGTGGATATGGAGAGCCTGCTTAAAAACAGGCGGGC
>CABMPS010000146.1 GCA_902388545.1 uncultured Collinsella sp. | reverse complement strand
TGTAGTCACCGCCGCGCCCGAGCTTGCCTGCCTTCTCGGCCTCGTCAATCATGTTCTTGGCGACGCGGTCTTTAACGGACCCGGCGGGGTTGAAGTATTCCAGCTTGACGAGCACGCGGGCCTTGAGGTCCTCATCGGCCTCAAAGTGGGTGAGCTCCAGGAGCGGGGTGTGGCCGATAAGCTGATCGATGGACGTGTAAACCTTGCTCATGATGAACCTCCAAAGTGTTCAAATGACTGGATACCGTGTGGTTTTACGGTGCGTCTAGCAGCTAAACCCATAAACCTTATAGGTTGTTCGTTTAGCTGTTGGGAAGCATAGTAGACACCAAAGCCTAGTAATGCAATAGGAAATAGGAGATTATTGCAAGTTGATTAACCATCTTGACCGGAACGGGTATTTTCAAAGCCAATTTTTCGGCTAGAATTTCAACGGACTAAAAGACCGAAAGGCAGCACTATATATGTTGGTTTCTACTAAGGGCAGGTACGCCCTGCGCGTTATGGTTGACCTAGCCGAGCACCAGGCGGCCGGTCGCATCCCGCTCAAAGAGATCGCGGCGCGACAGGGGATTTCCGAGAAATATCTCGAGAACATCTTGGCTACGCTCGTGCGCGCCAACATGCTCTCGGGCATGCGCGGCAAGGGCGGCGGCTATGTGCTCACGCGCCCGCCCGAGCAGTACACGGTGGGCGAGATCTTGCGCCTGACCGAGGGTAGTCTGGCGCCGGTCGCCTGTCTGGATGGCGACTGCAAGGGCTGCTCGCGATCTGATAAGTGTCCCACGCTCGACGTGTGGAAGAACCTGGACAAGCTCATCAACGATTACCTCGACGGCGTGACGCTCGACCAGCTCGTCGCCCCCAACGAAGGCTACGACTACGTCATCTAACCCCACTTGCCATGTGGGGGCAGGGTGGAAATGGTAGATTTTCTTGCCCTCTGAGACTTGGCAAATAAGAAGGCCGCCCATTTTTTGCGATGGGCGGCCTTTGATTTGGTCCGATGCGTTTGTGCGTCGGGGGCGTTCTACTCTTCGGCAATACTATCGAGGATGCTGCGCATGATGGACACTAGGATGCTGCCCATAAAGGCCGAGCCAAAGCCGGCGATGGAGATGCCGACGCCCAACAGGTTGACCGACAGGTAGCTGGCGAGCTCCAGCATAAAGCTGTTGAGCACGAGCTGGAAAATGCCGAGCGTAATGATCGTGAGCGGCAGCGAGATGACCGTGAGGAACGGTTTGACGAACGAATCGACGATGTTGAGGAACAGTCCCACAAAGGCAAAGCAGACCCAGGCCTCGGCAAAGCCGAAGGGTTGGATACCGGGGACGAGGAACGTGGCGATCGCGATGGCGATCGAGGTGAAGAGCCAGTTAAGCATAAAGCGCATGGCGTGAATCCTTTCTTGCGCCGGGGTTGCTGGCGTCGCGTGAAGCGGCTTGCGGCGTCGACTTGGATGGTTGCGCGGGCGCGCCGCGGTGTTTGGGCGCCCATTGTCTCAAATATTCGTGGAGCTTACGTGCGCATTCGGTTTCTAAGCGGCGTTCGTCCTGAAAAACGTGCCGCTGACAGAGAGTCTTGTCACTTTAGTTTGGTGGTGTGCTACACTGCTACGGGCAAATGCTCCATGCATTAGTTTTATTGCATAGAACGGGCGAACGATGCCCGATGTCAGTATCAACTTCGATGCCTTTTGGCGGGTTTGGCGGTGATCGATGAATATCGAGAACATGTTTGACAAGCCTGATGTCAAGCAGCTGGTCCACGCATTTAGTCTTTTGGACGACGAGAACGATATCCAGGCGTTTTTAACCGATATCTGCACACCGCGCGAGATCTGCGATCTTTCTCAGCGCCTGCAGGTCGCGCGTTATCTGGATGAGGGCGAGCCCTATGTTGAGGTTCAGGCCCGCACCGGCGCTTCGTCCACCACGGTGAGCCGCGTGTCCAAGGCACTTAATGGCGAGTACGGTGGCTATCGCAAGATCCTCATCAAACTGGAGGATGGCGAGTAGACCAGCGGCGACAAACGAGTTGCGCAGAACCGTCCCTTCGGGGGCGGTTTTTTGATCCCTTGGGGACGGAGGAAATCTGTTGGCGTGGGGCAAATCTGTCCGTGTGGGCGGGTAGGATGGATGCATTGATTATTGCGAACGGTTTGAGTGGAGGACCATGCCTGTTCGAATCTATACCACCAATACCGGTACGGACTTGAGCGATGCCGAGGCGGCGTTGCTCGCCGACCTGGTCGCCCGCCACGGGCGTGCCGTTTTGCTGGCGCCCTCGTTTGCCGAGCTCGACCTGTGCCGTCACGATGCTGCGGTTGCTGGCGCCTCGCTGGGCGTTGACTACAAAACCCCCGCGTCGTGGCTTCGTTCGCTGTGGGAGCTTATGGGCGATGGCCGCGGCTTCGTCGACAACCTGCAGCGTCAGATGCTGTTCTCGGACATGATCGCCCGTCGCGACGATACCGACCTGCAGCCGCTTTCGCGCAGTCGGGGCACGGTGCGCATGCTCGCGCGCATGGCCCGCGATGTGCTGCCGGGCGTAGCGGGAACGGGTGCCGAGCGCTGCTGCGGCGACGTTTGCCAGCCCGATCCCAAGAGCGACGCCGAGGCTCGCGTGTTCGAGCTGTTGAGCGCCTATGCGAGCGGCTTGGACCGTCGAGGCATGGTCGAGCCCTGCGAGGCGGCTGACCTTATGGGCGAGGTGCTGGCCGACAACCTTCCGGCGTGCACCCGCGCCGTCTGCGTGCGCGGTGTCACGTCGTTTACACACGGCCTGCTCGAGTTGCTGTCGGCCGTGGCGAACAATGGGGGAGAGGTCGTTGTGCTGCTTGTCCGCGAGCAGGCGGCAATGCGCGAGGAGCTTGCCGCGGCATTTGATGCCCGCGGCGTGCTGTTTGAGGCCGCGCCGCTGGGGGAGGGTGCCGCCGCGTCTGATGCCGCTTGCGGGACCGCCGCTCAGCCTACCTTTGTAGAGGTTGCCGGCCCTCACGCCCGCGCCCACGCCTATGTGGATGCAATCGATGAGCTGGTAAAAACGTGTGAGGACGCCGAGGTCGACGGCAGCGTCGCGGCGTCGGCGGACCCCGCCCGCGTGCTCGTGGTGTCTGCCCGGGCGCCCCAGCTGTTTGGTGAGCTCGCTGCCCGTTTGGCGGCGCGTCATATTGCGGCCGAGACAACCGAGTTCACGGCATTTTCCCAATCCATCGCGGGCAGGCAGTTCACGGCGCTCGTCAATCTGATTGAGCGCATGAAGGCCGCCGACGAGGGCACCGCCTCCAAGACCGAGTGGTGGCCCGCGCCGGAGCTTACCGACTGGATTTACAGTCCGCTTTCGGGTGCCGATGCCGCCAGCGCGCGCACCTTCGACAAGAACATGCGCCTGTCGCGCGGCAAGACCACCTCGGCCGTCAAGAGCCTGCTGCAGAGCGTGCAGGGCCAGGTTAGGGGCACGCGCAAGGCTGCCAGTGGTGAGAACTGGTTTAAGAACGTGCCGTGCGTGGCCTCGGACGTGTTCCAGGCGCTGTGGCGCGACAAACCCGTGACGGCGCTCAAGGCAATGCTCGCCGTCGCCGAGGCGTTGCCCGATTGCGCCCTTGGAGGCCTTGACGGCCAGGCCCGTCGCCAGGCAGAGACGGCTCTGCTGCGCCACGCGATCGACATCCTTATGAACGATGCTCGCGCGCTCGACGTGTCGCAGGCCGCGACCGTGCCCGTGCTCGATGGCATTCGCACCAAGGTGGACAAGCGTAGCACCGCCTACGATTACGAGACCTACGAGGTTGACCGTGCGCCACGTGCCCAGGTTCGCTTTACTTCGCTTGCCGATGCGGCGGCCCTGCGCCCCGATAGCTACGATGCCGTGCTGTTTGCCGACGTCGACCTGGACAGTTATCCGCTCTCACATGAGGAGGGCCCGCTGGCAACGCTGACGGCGAGCCTCGGTCGCGAGGGCGTGACGCTTGAGCCTGCGGCCTTGCTGCGCGCACGCTTTGGCCGCGCGATACAAGCGTCGCGTGGTCCGGTTACGCTCGCCCGTGTGACCCACGATCGCCAGGCGCGCGAGTGCTATCCGGCTGCCGTGTGGACCGAGTTGCGGGCGCATGCCGAGGCCGCTGGCGCCGCCAAGGTTGCGCGCGTGGGCGAGGGCGGTATCGTCGCCGATTTTGATCCAGCGGCCGGCGAGGGCATCGAGTGCAAGCGCGTCGCGTGCGAGGCTCCTCAGCATTTGAGTGAGGCGGCTGTGCCGTACCTGATCCTGCGTCGCCGCGATGGCGAGGGCGAGAACGCGCCGCTCGTGCCGCGTCTGACGTCCGCCTCGCAGATTGAGGCGTACTCGACGTGCCCGCTGTGCTGGTTCGTGTCGTATCGCGTGAAGCCTCAGTCCATCGACGCGGGCTTTGGAAATATGGAGAAGGGCAACTTTGTCCACGATGTGCTGGAGCACCTGCATGCCCGCCTGCCCCAGGAGGGCATGGAGCGCGTGACGCCCGAGAATCTGCCGCGCGCTCAGGAGCTGCTGCGCGAGGTCTTTGACGAGACGTTGGCCGAGCACGCCGGCAAGCGCGGCACGGAGGGCCCGCTGGTGCCGCTCTCTGCGGTGGAGGAGCGCCAGGTTGCCGAGATCTTGCCGCAGTTGGAGGGCGTGCTTGCCTACGAGTCCGAGGCACTTGCCCCCTTTGCCCCGCGCTACCTGGAGTTCGCCTTCAACGAGCTCAAGGTCGAGTATGCCGGTTGGCCGCTTGGCGGGCGCATCGATCGCGTGGACGTGGATGCCGAGAATCGTGCCGTGGTGATCGACTACAAGCATCGCACGGGCGTTGAGGAGTTTAAGCTCGCCGACCCTACGGTGCGCGACGAGGAATCGGGCACGGCGCCCATCGACGATCCGCGCTGGTTGCCGCCACATACCCAAACGCTTATCTACGCCCAGGCCATGCGCCGGGCGCTGGATTTGGACACCCGCGCGGCGCTCTACTTTTCGACCAAGGGCGGCAAGCCGGCGTTGCGCGGTGCCGCGAGCGCCGAGCTACTCGAGGAAGAGCGCGGCGACGGTCGCATCCCGGGCCTTAAGAAAGGTTTCCCCGGCGAGGGTGGCACGGTCCCTTTCGGAATCACTGGTTTTCAAGACCAGCTCCTTAAACCACTCGGA
>CABMPS010000145.1 GCA_902388545.1 uncultured Collinsella sp. | reverse complement strand
CGGGCGACATTCATCTTCTCCTGGTCGCGGTTGCCGCAGCTGGGGCACTCCCACACCAGCTTGCCGTCATCCTCGACAATCTTGATCTCGCCATCGTAGCCGCACGCCTGGCAGTAGTCGCTCTTGGTGTTGAGCTCGGCGTACATGATGTTGTCGTAGATGTACTGCATCACGCGAATGACAGCCTTGAGGTTGTCCTGCATGTTGGGAACCTCAACGTAGGAGATAGCACCGCCCGGCGAAAGCTGCTGGAACATGCCCTCAAACTTAAGCTTGTCGAAGGCATCGATCTCCTCGGACACATGGACGTGATAGCTGTTGGTAATGTAGCCCTTGTCCGTCACGCCCGGAATAATGCCAAAACGACGCTGCAGGCACTTGGCGAACTTGTAGGTCGTCGACTCCAACGGCGTACCGTACAGCGAGAAATCGATATCGCTTTCGGCCTTCCACTCGGCGCACTTGTCGTTCATGCGCTGCATGACGGCCATGGCAAACGGCGTGCCTTCCTTCTCGGTGTGGCTGTGGCCCGTCATGTACTTGACGCACTCATACAGGCCAGCATAGCCCAGGCTGATGGTAGAGTATCCGCCCACGAGCAGTTTGTCGATCGTCTCGCCCTTCTTCAGACGCGCCAGGGCGCCGTACTGCCAAAGAATCGGCGCGGCATCCGAAAGCGTACCCATCAGGCGCTCATGACGGCACAGCAGGGCACGGTGGCACAGCTCAAGGCGCTCGTCGAAGATCTTCCAGAACTTGTCCATGTCCTGATGCGAGCTCAGCGCGACATCGGGCAGGTTGATGGTCACAACACCCTGGTTAAAGCGGCCATAGTACTTAGGTTTGGTCGGGTCATAGTTCAGCGCGTTGGCGACATTGTTAAAGCCGTTGCCCGAGCGGTCGGGCGTCAAGAAGCTGCGGCAACCCATGCAGGTGTAGCAATCGCCGTTGCCGGCGGTCTCGCCCTTAGACAGCTTGAGCTCGCGCATCTTCTTCTCGGAGATGTAGTCGGGCACCATGCGCTTGGCGGTGCACTTGGCAGCCAGCTGGGTCAGGTAGAAGTACGGGGAATTCTCGTGAACGTTATCGTCCTCGAGTACATAGATAAGCTTGGGGAATGCCGGGGTAATCCACACGCCGGCTTCGTTCTTAACGCCCTCGTAGCGCTGACGAAGCGTCTCCTCCACGATCATGGCAAGGTCGTGCTTCTCCTGCGCTGAGCGAGCCTCGTTGAGATACATGAAGACCGTCACGAACGGCGCCTGGCCGTTGGTGGTCATAAGGGTCACGACCTGATACTGAATCGTCTGGACGCCGCGACGGATCTCGTCACGCAGGCGGTCCTCAACAACCTCGCGGACCTTTTCGGGAGATGCGGAAACGCCGAGCTCCTCGAGCTCGCGGGCGACCTCGCCGCGAATCTTTTGACGGCTCACCTCGACGAACGGGGCAAGATGGGTCAGCGAAATCGACTGGCCACCGTACTGGGAGGAAGCAACCTGGGCGATGATCTGCGTCGCGATGTTGCAAGCCGTCGAGAAGCTGTGCGGCTTCTCAATCAGCGTACCCGAGATAACAGTACCGTTCTGGAGCATATCCTCCAGGTTCACCAGGTCGCAGTTATGCATGTGCTGGGCAAAGTAGTCCGAATCATGGAAGTGGATCAGACCCTCATTGTGAGCATCCACGATCTCCTGGGGCAGCAGCACACGCTGAGTCAGGTCCTTGGAAATCTCGCCGGCCATGTAGTCACGCTGAACGGAATTGACGGTCGGGTTCTTGTTGGAGTTCTCCTGCTTGACCTCTTCGTTGTTGCACTCGATGAGCGACAGAATCTTGTCGTCGGTCGTGTTCTTCTGGCGCTTCAGGCTCTGAACATAGCGATAGATGATGTAATGGCGAGCGACCTCGTAGCAGTCGAGACGCATGATCTCGTCCTCGACCAGATCCTGAATCTCCTCGACCGACACGGTGTGGCCCGCGTTCTCGCATGCCTCGGCGACGTTTTGCGCCGCATAAACCACCTGGCGGTCGGTAAGACGAGAGCCCTCCTCGACCTCCAAGTTGGCGGCGCGAATCGCATTGACGATCTTATCGATGTCAAAGACAACCTCGGTGCCGCTGCGCTTGATGATCTTCATCCTCTTGCCTCTTTCGCGTCGTAGTCTCATTGCGTTTCAGAGCCAAACGATGCCCGGCAGGGCTTGCCCCCGTCTTGCGGCGCCGTCGCGCAATCTGTGTTCTCGATAAACCATAAGCCTCCATGCGGACATTCCCAGGAGCCGATCAAGCGGCTCAAGGACACGTTCAAAAGAGGCAGTTAAGGTCTTCGTTCTCTGTCCGCCATCTATCATACGACAAAGAGGCATCTATATCCTGTATTCTTTTTTTAGGTCAAACACAACATATAGTGTTTCAGCAGGTCAAAGCAATTGGTCATTTTGCAGACGCATTAATTATGAGGGGTTCTTGGCAAGTCGGTAAAACGTTACCAACACGGCTACCTGCATGGCAGTTATAAAACCCCCTTAGTTAGGCCGCTGACAAATCCTACCAAAACCAAGCCGCTCACGCCAAAAGAATCCAAAAGATTATGCTTGACCAACATGTTGCGGTCGTGCCTTGCCGAGCCCCATGTAACCGCGGCACGAATCCTTGAAAGATATGTGTATGCAAACAGAGAAGATGAGAGTTTTCTCGGATGACTACTGAGAAGCATCCCAGAAGATCAAAAAACTCGAAATTTGGTGACATATTTGGTGACCCATTTGGCGACCAAAACAAAACAGCCCAGAGGACATAGCCTCTGAGCTGCGAACATTTGGTGGGCGTTAGAAGATTTGAACTTCTGACCTCTTCCGTGTCAGGGAAGCGCTCTCCCCCTGAGCTAAACGCCCAAATGGAGCGGACAACGGGGCTCGAACCCGCGACCCCAACCTTGGCAAGGTTGTGCTCTACCAACTGAGCCATGTCCGCCTGCAAGGATTTAATATACGGGATGATCCACCCAAATGCAAGAACTTTTTTTGAAAAGTTTTGCGACGCCCTCGCGAACCTCGCAAAGACATCAGCCACCACGGAAAGCGCAGGCAAACGCAAACTCGCCGCAAGAGGCCCCTACAACTCAGCGAGCATGATCCAGGCAGAACTGTCCTGCGCGAGCCTGCCGTCTGCAAGCGGTGATGAGGTGAGCAGGACCCTGCCCGCCGGCAGCTCCACGGGTGCTGCACCGAAGTTCGTCACACACGCCCAGCCGTTGTCGCGGCGATAGGCGATGACGCCGCCCTCAGCGCCCTCGGCACCATCCGCAAGACCGGTGTGCCCGTCAAGATCAAGCCACTTAAGATCGTTGGCGCACCCGCGCAGCTTGCGCCGCAGCCAGAGGGCGTCACGATAGAGCGCAAGCATCGATGTCGGGTCCGCTTCTTCCCTATCGGCAGCGTAATCGGAAAACCATGCAGGCTGCGGCAGATGGGGCGCCGTATCGGCGTCCGCCGGCGAAAACCCAAACGATCCGCCCTGCGCGGGATCGTCCGCCGCCACCCACGGCAGGGGCACACGACAGCCGTCTCGCCCCTTCTCGCGCTTCGGTCCGTGCGTATTGGTCGCAGTGGGATCTTCGAGTGCAGCCCACGGAATGTCAGCCACCTCAAAAAGGCCGAGCTCCTCACCCTGATACACGTACGCCGAGCCCGGAAGCGCCAGCTCGAGCAAAAGGGCCGCCCGCGCGCGGCGCTCACCGAGTTCGCGGTCCTCGTCATAAGACGACCCGTCGCGTAAGAGCCAGTCGAGCGCAATCTGGTGGTAGCGCGTCGCCTTGATTTGCGGCAGGGCATAGCGCGTCGCCACGCGCGGCACGTCGTGGTTGGAGAGTACCCAGGTCGAGGCAGAATCGGATTCGATAGCCGCCTTCAAGCCCTCCTCGATTGCAGCGTGCATGTCATCATAGGTCCAAGTGGCCTTGGCAAACTCAAAGTTGAATGTCTGGCCAAGCTCGCTGGGACGCGCGTAGAGATACTGGCGCTCGGGCAGCACCCATGCCTCGGCAACGGCGCTGCGCGGCGGATTATAGCGGTCGAACACGCGACGCCACTCGCGATAGATCTCATGGACCTCGTTGCGGTCCCACAGCGGATGGGTGCCGTCGTCAACCATGTCATCGCCCTCGGCGAGATGCCACCGGTCGAGGTCATCGCGGTCGAGATCCTTGGCGAGACCGTGCGCCACATCAATGCGAAAGCCATCGACGCCACGATCGCTCCAAAACGCCAGGACGTCGCAAAAGAACGCGTGAACCTCGGGGCATGACCAGTCAAAGTCCGGTTGCTCGGGCGTAAACATGTGCAGATACCACTGGCCGTCCGCAACACGCGTCCAGGCGGGGCCGCCAAAGTTGGCATTCCAATTGGTGGGAGGCAGCTCGCCATGCTCGCCGCGACCATCGCGGAAGATATAACGGGCGCGCTCGGGCGATCCGGGGCCGGCGGCAAGAGCGGCTTTGAACCAAGGGTGCTGGTTGGATGAATGGTTAGGCACGATGTCGACGATGACCTTGATGCCGTGCGCATGAGCCGCGGCGATCATGTCATCGAAGTCGTCAAGCGAGCCGAGACGTGGGTCGACATCGCAGTAGTCCGCCACATCATAGCCGCCATCGACAAGAGGCGATGGGTAAAACGGGCTCAGCCAGATGGCCTCGATACCCAGCCGCTCAAGATAGTCCATCTGCTGGGTAATGCCCGCGATATCGCCCAGACCCGAACCAGTCGAATCCTTAAACGAGCGCGGGTAGATTTGATAAATCGCGGCATCGGACATCCATGGGCGCGAAGAGGACTTTTCTGTAGCCATGGGGTGCGACTCCCTTGCAACGAGGTTTTGCGAGATGCCCACGATGATACGCCCAAAGCGGACATTCGCGGCAAACAACGCCACAGCCACGCCCCAAAACGCTCGCTCCCTCACGGGCTCGAGCCTCCTGGGGCGAATCAATCGATTAGTGAAAAGAACGGAAAACCCACTTCCCCGGCCACGACAGCGAGCGGGCTCCGGGTGCCCCAGGTTGCCGCGAAAGAGGAGGGAAGCGTACTCTATGTACGCGACCGACGATTGAGGGGCAAGATGGGGTGCCCGGGGCTCGCGCAGCGTCAACAAAAAACGCGGTTCGTTAGA